>JANNSE010000101.1:0-9762 GCA_031402215.1 Candidatus Woesearchaeota archaeon
ACAAACACATCTAGTGTCACAATAGGAGATACTGCTCCATTAGAACCTAAAATATATTGGCGCAATAACGGTACTGAAGTAACCAATTTAACAACAAACATATCTGAAGACATAGTATCAAATTTCACAGTAAACACGACCGATGTAGATGCGGATATTATATCTTATAGTCTTAACGATACATCATTCTGTAGCATTCCTACTCCGACAGTTGGTAATATGTCTTGTAATCCGCAAAATGAATCACAGCTAGGAATAAGAAGCATAAAAGTATATGCGGAGTCTGGAAGTTATAGAGTAGAAACCATATTTAATATCAATGTTACTCCAACAAATGATGCGCCAAGATTTAGTCCAAATCTATCTAACCAAAACTTTACTTCAATGCAAATATTCAATTATTATGTTAATATAGTGGATGATGAAAGTAATACGCCCTATAATCTGAGCATTATTAGTGTTTTAGACGAAAATCTTGACCCTGGCCCTACACTAGAATTAGTACAGATAAATACAACAAGATTCTTAATAATGATTTCCGGTAATGATAGTGTAACACCTTCTCAAGCACTACATAATTATACTGTAAAATTGATGTTAAACGACACGGATAATATAACTTTTACAAATCAAAGCATTAATGCGACATTCCAATTAATAGGCATCACCGTAAATCAATTACCGACAATACAATATAGATTCTTAAACGTAACAAGCATAAGACAAGGCGATAATCTTAGCATTAGAATCAATGCTACCGATCCTGATAACAACACGCTAACATTTGATTCTAGTAACAGAATACTTTACAACATAACTTGGAATGGTTCTACTGACTATAATTCTACTGTAATTAATGCATCATTTGCAGAAGCAGAAGTCAACTTTACAAATCTTACAAACAATCATGTAGTATATAGACAATTCGCAGTATATGTGTTGGATGGTGCCGGAGGTAATGTTAGTCTATTAATTAATGTAACAATTGAGAATATTAATGATGCTCCTATTATAAATGAAATGAGTTATTATAATAATAGTTATAATAATAGAAATTTATCAAACTTAACAGGATATACTGGCGTAAGATTCCAATATAGAATAAATGCCACTGACGTTGATGATTTAACTTACGATAATGCTAGTACAGGATTAGGCACATATACAACAAACGATACTTCAACATTCTATGTTGATCCTAACACAGGATGGCTTGATTTTACGATTAACACAAGTGGCAACTATTCCTTCCAAGTTAATGTTACAGATCGAGCAGGAAACACGACAAGCTATACAGCAAACATAACCATCTTCCCTAATCAAATTCCTACGTTCTTGGTCAGTCCTATAAATATTACATGCAGTGAGACTGATTCCACAAATTGGCCAAATAAATGCTACTATAATATTAGTATGAATGTTTCGGATCCTGATAATGTATCTGGATCTGGAGATTATATATCTAATTATTGGACTAATTCCACAATATTTACAATAAATAGCACTACAGGAATAATTAATTTCACAGTAAATCAATCAATGATTGGAAATCATACAATAATGTTGAATGTTACAGATTCCCGAGGAGGCACGAATTCCACAATAATAAATCTAATAATTAATAACACAAACAATCCTCCAAATATGAGTTATCCTGATTTTTCCTCAGGTAATTGGTTAGTTGGCAATTGGTATTCCATAACATACAGAGTATCAGATCTGGATTTGGACTTACCCGCCGAGTATAGTTATGAAGATTTAAATTTCACATACAATATAACGGGCCCTAATACAAGTATATTCCTATTTACAAAGATAGATGCAAACACGTCTGTATTAACAATACAATCATATGAAGGATTTGATCATGATGGTAATTATACCATAAATATGACTGTTACAGATAAGTACAATAATCAATCAATGCGTTCACTAAATATAACATTATTTAATAAAACAATTGCGCCCGTCCTTAATCAAATTATACCTTCTGGAACACCTTTAAACAATGTTAGCATAAACAGTCTACTATGGAGGGACGTATCAATATTCACATCATACTATGGCTGGCCAGTAACTAATGTAAGTATTTATGAAAATAAAACATACACATTTAATATCACGGCAACAGCCGATAATAAATATCCTAATTATCTAAATTACACGTGGTATTATGATGGTGTTTTAGCAGTTCAAACACAACATCATCAAAAGTACTTTAATTTCTTTTCTAATGGTACACACAACATGACCGTGGTTGTTACAGACCAATATAATAGTAGTGCAACATTTACGTGGTACATTAATATAACAAATGTTAATAGGTGGCCTATATATGACCTTAATAGTCTTCAGGATTTAAATATTTCAGCAGATACCACTATCGCAGATTATATGACCTATCAATATGGAGTCAGGAGATTCTTCGATCCTGATGATGATTATCCAACATCAGGCGATTATGAAGTTGGCCCAGGACACAGTGGCGATGCAAATACTACATTAATATTCTCTGCTACTACATGTGAATTCGCTACATTTAGTTTCCCAAGTAATAACCTTTTTATCAAGACTAATTCAGTAGGTCTGTGTAACATAACATTCTTCGCGACAGATCCGCAAAACATTAGTATGATTGTGAGTTCCGATGATGTATTAATAAATATAACAAATATAACTGAAACACAAAATAATACCATTGTAATTCCTATAACCGTACAATCTACAGGAGGAGGAACAAACACGGAGCCTACTCCAATACCTTATCCTTTAGAAGTTGAAAAGCCTAAACCATTGAGTCTACTCACCCCTAAATTAGTTACAACATATAAAAACTCCACTATAAAGATCCCTATAGTAATAAATAATACTTGGAATGGAACACTTGTTGGAATATTACTTGAAGCATATACAAATTCCACTAATGTAAGCATGTATCTAGATCGTATGTATATCCCCAAATTAAATCAAGGTGAAAGTACGGAAGTAACTTTATATGTAAGAAATTATAAAAATGAGGGACATTATGAAATACAAGTAAAGGCCAATGTTACAGTTCCAGAATATACAGATACAGCCACAATATTCATTAATTCTGCAGAAATGCGTTCTGAAGGTCAAGAAGTTGAAAATAAAATATCTTTCGCTCAAGATTTGCTTAGCAGTAACCCTGAATGTAAAGAATTAAGCGAATTGCTGGTCCAAGCCAAGAAAGAATTGGTTAGTGAAAACTATGCTCAAACAGCTAAAATTGTTGATACTGTGATTAATGGATGTAAATATCTTGTCAGTAATTCTAAGAAGAATGAAGAATCACCAAGTAGAAATTTCATAAAAACATTTGAATGGAAAAAGACTTATAACGATTATGTCATTATAGGGCTATTTGGCATGCTATTCCTAGCCTCATTATATTATATATTAAAGAAAGATAATCCAGAACAAGATTTCTAGAAATAGTAATAATTCTAATTTTTAGTGTCTAACTTTTTTTGCTAAGGAAATTTTTTGGAATAAACTATACAAGTCAGAATATGCTTTTCTTTTATCATTTATAGGTAACTTACGATATAATTCTGCTGCTTTAAAGTATTTTAACATCGCCAAATCAGCATTATGATTCTCAATATTAAAATAAGATTCTTCTATTAATTCATAGACTCTTGTCGTTTCTAAATCATTACTGATAATCACAGGTAACGTGGTGTTACTTATTATTGTTGATGATTCTGGAATATACTTTTCTGAAACAGGAGGTTTAGTGAATGCTAAAGGCCTAGTAGATGTAGACTTTTTAGAGTCTAATAATTGCTCTTCTAATATGGTATGCAATGATTTTTGATGTAAGGCATCATCTAATTTTTTGAAAGTATTAAAAAAATGCTCGTAACATAAAGTTTTTTCAGAATCACGAAGCGAACGATAAATCATTAACGCATCTTTATAAGTTTCTTTACCTTTATCTAACTTTTCCATAATTATATCGTCATCTATCTTCCTCAACAAAGCATCTAATTTATCCAATGGAGAATTTGGAGTGAATAAAGGAGTAGATTGCGATGCAGTTGTCGGCGCAAGAATAGGAGTAGCGCTCATCGTTGAAGATTTTTGTGTTTCTAAATTCTGTGTTTCTAAAATATCTGGAACAGTATCAGGAATATCCCACGTATTTGAGATTGTGACAGGACTGTTCGTGAGAGGGCTTTCTTTTTGTAAAGAACCCGTCTCCATTATAGTGAATGCCTCGGGCTGAATTTCTTTCTTGGCTGTAGTCGCTGTAATCTTTATATCTGATACTGTTTCCGTTTTTGCTTCCGTTTTTACATCCAATTTTTTGTCTAATTTTTTGTCTTGAACAACTGACTTCACGATTGGCTTGATAACCGGAGCCGATACAGTAGTATCACTTGGTGAACCTACAGTAAATAACATGTTTGGAGCATCAGAAGCTGGCGCTAATTTATCAAAATCAACCTCATTAGTAAAGGGACCGTCTGCTTGGAAAGTCTTGCTATCAGCAACTATATCGTTGTTATTCATTGGAGCGGAAAAATCAAATGGAACATTATTTGAACTTGCGCTTGCAGAAGCCGGTTTAGTTTCTATAAATCTATTATCGGGTATTGTAGAAGATGGTGCAACGGCTTTTCCAAAATCTTCGACAAAATTAGCGATAGGAATTTTTGATATTGAACCTTGTACTGAACTCGACGCCACATTGGATGATGAGGAGTTAGATTGTGAAGAACTTGTTGAGACCGTATTTGGTATTGGCTCCAATGGTGGAAGATCCATGGAAAGAACATTCTCATCAGTTTCAGATAAATCTTTTGTTTGTGAATTTGAAGTTGTAATCATCGTAGTTGTAGACTTTATGGACATATTAGATAAAGCTTGCAATTGATTATACAAATCATTAACATAAGAGTGCACTGATCTTTTATCCTCAGAATTCAAAGATTCATATACTTGGAGTGTTGCAGCATAACTTTTTTTTGCAGAATCTATGTTAGATGCATTAATATAAAATGATGTTTCCTCAGCGAAGTTCATAACAGCTTTTATAGGATCACTAACAAACGCATTAGCACTCTGTTTGATAGTTGGAGTTACAGCCTTAGGATTTTTAATTAGAGTTTGTAGACGTTCATAAACTTCATTCATATTGTCATGAATTTTCCTTTTATCATCTTTACCTAATTTATCATAAAGCCTCGATAGTTCTACATAAGAACTTTTAGCCGTATCAATATTACCATTTGTTATGTGATAATTTATTTCATCAATCATTGCAGAAGCAGCCGATAAGTCCATTTGTTTATCTTGTTCTGTAGGTTTTCTTTTCAATACTTTTTGTATTAAAGTAGGACTATCTTCTACAACTGGTTGGTCATCAAATATTACATTTCGGATTATATCATCTAATTCTCTTAAGTATCCATTGATGTCTGCAGTTCCTAAAACTGTCTCTTCAAGATACTCGCTTTCAGACAACCTTATTAAGAATATATCGATATGTTCCTTAACTTTTGGTTTGATAAATACCTTATTCAATTCTTGTGATAATTCTTCGTATGTAAATTCGTAATCTAACTTCAAATATTCTGTAAAGAATTTTCTGACTAAAAAATAGAGTTCGTCTTGATTTATAGGATTCCTGGTGAGGTAGTAGCGTATCTTATCTAAATAATTCTTCTTCAGAAGCAATTTCCTATCTACTTCAGACACCTCTCTTTCCATGCTCAATCCCACCTAAATAGGTATATAAATCTTTTTATTTCTGAGAGTTATCATTAAACAGAATATCGGCAGAGCATAAAAGCAAAATATATAAATACCGCACGTAAGTATAGACTAAAAAGGAAGTGAGTAATAGTGGGTATGCCAAGTCAGGATTCTTACAAGAGAACTAATCCAAATAGGGAACTAGATAATACTGTAAAACAATACCAAAAACACTTTACACAGATTAAAGAAGAACTCGGTAAAGTAATAGTTGGACAAGCAGATATCATTGATTCTATGATTCTTGCGTTGATATGTAATGGTCATGTATTGGTTGAAGGTGTACCCGGTATTGCTAAAACATTGACTGTAAGAACCCTTGCTAATGTTACAAATTCTCAATTCTCAAGAATCCAATTTACACCAGATTTATTACCTACAGATATCATTGGTATAACAACATATGAGGAAGGTAGAGGATTTTACTCTGTTAAAGGACCTGTATTCGCTAACTTTGTACTAGCAGATGAGATTAACAGAGCTCCTCCTAAAGTACAGTCTGCACTTTTAGAGGCAATGCAGGAGCGTCAAGTAACTATTGGTAAAGAATCATTTAGCCTTCCTAATCCATTTTTTGTAATGGCAACACAAAACCCTATTGAAAGTCTTGGTACATATAAACTTCCGGAAGCACAGATAGATAGATTCCTATTCAAACTTCAAATGAAATATCCTAGTCCGGAAGAAGAATTGAAGATTATGCATCAAAATAGTACATTAAGAAAATTCGAAGATTTCAATTTGCAGACTGTATTCACAACAGACCAAATATTAATGGCACAACAAGATGTTAAAAAAATATATATGGATAAAAGAGTTGAGAAATATATTGTAGGAATTGTTGAAGCTACAAGAAATCCTGAGAAGTACAATCTAACAACGGGAAAATATATAGAATATGGAACTAGTCCTAGATCAACTATAGCATTATATATTACTGCTAAGGCCTATGCATTATTGAATGGAAGATCTTTTGTTACTCCAATGCATGTTAAAGCCGTAGCACATAATATCCTAAGACATAGAATTTTGTTGAATTATGAAGGTCAAGCAGACGAAATATCAACAGATAAGATTATTGATGAAATATTGAGGCGCGTACCTGTACCGTAAAAGTCAAGAACAACGCGCCGAATACAAGTTCTTGATATTTAAACAAAATGGCTCTCAGAAAAATAGATGTTGACTTATTACCTAGAATTAGGAAGCTAGATATTTATGCAAGACAAAGAGCTTTAAGTCAATATATTGAAGGTAATTGGACATCAGATATAAAAGGTCAAGGTATTGAATTCTCTGGATATAGATCCTATACGTTTGGCGATGATGCAAGTATGATTGATTGGAAGGCATCATTAAGAAGTAAAGCTTTGCTTGTCAAAGAATATCAGGAAGAAAAAAGTGTAAATGTATATTTCTTACTTGACGTCAGCGATAGTATGTTGTTTACTTCAACAAAAAAGCTTAAAGCAGAGTACGGTGCAGAGCTGGTTTCATCAATGGCTGGAGCTATTCTAAAATCCGGCGATGGTGTGGGATTATGTATGTTTAACGATAAACCTGTAACTATGCTCAATATAAATATGGGTAGTAAAATGCATCGATTGATTATTAATGATTTAAAGGATGTAAATCATTATGGTGGAAAATTTAGTTTTGAAAATACTGCACGTATAATCATGAATTTTCTAAAGAGTAGATGTATTATCATAATAGTATCTGACTTTATAGGATTAGGTCCTTCTTGGCCTAAATCTTTGAGAATGCTTAATACAAAATTCCAAGTAATTGGAATTATGATTAGAGATGTCAGAGATAGAGAATTGCCTAAGGTTGCTGGGCAATATTTCTTAGAGGACCCGTTTACCGGTGAGAAACTTTATATTGATACTGCAACATATGCAAAGGCATATAAGGAATATGTGGAAAAAGAAGAAGCCGATATTGCTAAAAATTTCAAGGCTGCAGGAGCAGATTTTATATCTATTACCACAAATAAAGACTTTGGCGCAGACATAATAAAGTTTTTTAAGCGTCGATCTATGGTACAAAGGACATAATACTAAATCAAATAAATTAATTATAATAACAGGTGATGTATGTATCTAGCATTTGAACATCCGGTATATCTATGGTATCTACTTAGCATTCCATTATTAATAGTTACACATTATGCATTCTTAAAATATACTCGTAGAAAAGCATTAAAATTTGCTAATTTTCAAGCCTTAAAGAGAGTTACTGATGAAAAGGTTGTTACTAAAAATCATTTTATATTGATAATTCGTAGTATAGTTATTTTGTGTTTAATACTCGCTATGGCTGGAACCACTCTCTGGTATAAAGGTCAATCCAACAACAACGATTTTATTATAGCCATGGATACAAGTTCCTCTATGACTGCTCAAGATTTTAGTCCAACTAGAATTGATGCTGCTAAAAATTATGTTAACACATTCATAGATAATTTAAATTCTGAAGCATCAATAGGAGTGGTGACTTTCTCGGGTATGTCTTTCATTGAACATCTACCAACTAACAATAAAGCTGAAGTCAAGACGGCCGTTTCCGAAATACAACCAGCACAAGTGGGCGGTACAGATATTGCTGGTGCAATGGTTACCGGAATAAATATGCTCATAGGATCAGATAAAGGAAAGATAATGATTCTTATAACTGATGGTAGTAATACTGCGACATTTTTTACGAAAGATCCTATTGATGAAGGAATAAATTATGCTAGAAGCAATAATGTAATAGTTCACACAATTGGAATGGGTACGACGACAGGGCCTATCGGATATCTACCAGAATATTATAACGTGAGTTCCGTATTTGATGATGTAGTGTTGATGAAAATCGCTAATGAAACAGGAGGAAAATATTATTATGCAGGAAACAATCAAGAATTGGATGCAACTTACAAAGACATATTATCAGACACTAAAGAGGCTTATATTTCCATACCCTTTGGTCCTATTCTAGCAGTCGCTGCATTAATATTAATATTTGTCGAATGGGGATTAATAAGCACCAGATTTAGGAGTTTACCTTAGAAATATAGACCATGTCCGGATTAATTACTGAATACATTTGCATTCAATACTTTTTCTTTTGATAGTACAGGAATTGGTTTCTTGTAAGAAGTTTCTTTTTCTTTCAATAATTCTGGAGCATATTTCTTTACATATTTTAGTATTTTTTTAAAATGTTGATGTTTAACTTTATCCTCATAATATCTAGTGCCTAAAGTCTTAGAATTAGTATATGTGGACATTAATAATTTTCCCAGAGGATTTCCTCCCCAATGTTCTATAAGAGTCAAAGGTGCGGCAATAACACTGCCCATTATCGGAGGCATACCTGGATAAGTCGGATCTAGCACTCTTGCCAAGCCCATTGTTGCAACTATCGCTGAAGTAGCATAAAATATCAATAAACCTGCACCATATCTCTTACTCATAGCACTGTTTAATTCTTTATCTAAATCAGCGCGATTGAAAGAATCATCGAGCAATGCACGTTCTCTACTCTCCTGAATTGCTATAGAATATTTTTGGAACATACCTTGAAGAACCACATCTAAATGTTGATCTTTAATATATGAAATAGAATTTATGTCTATATGTGGCAACGCAATTCTATCTATAGAATCAGAAGTATATCGTTTCGAAGACTTTTGAGAATCTCGTCTCTTAAATACATAATTAGACATCTCTAAATGATTATCCACACCTATATCTATTTCTCTTAATATATTTTCTAATGCTGAAACATAAGGCATGTATACTGAAAGGAACGCACCTATTTATATAGTTATTTGAGAATGGTAAAAAAAGAAAAATTATTTAAATCATCAATGAATCCTGAGAAACATGAAAATGATTACAAGCAACACAATAGAAACGACATTAACTACCGGTAAGCCGGTTTTCACCCCAAAAGGAATCAAATTACGTCGAGATAGAGTTAAAGAAC
>JANNSE010000102.1:0-24761 GCA_031402215.1 Candidatus Woesearchaeota archaeon
CAAGTGTGCCTTCATTGTATTCTACTATTAATTGCTCTACTTCTATAAGTGATTGATCAGTAAAGTCAACTATTTGTTTTTTAGCATCAGCATTGATATCAATGTCTGCTATTCCTGTTGTGAATCCCGTATATGCTAATACTGAGTTTCCTAACCTGAATATTTTTCCAAGGAAGTCTGAAGCGAAGTCTGGACCGTATTGTTTATAGATTGTTCTTAACAGGAATAGCAGACATTGATATCAATGCTGATGCTAAAAAACAAATAGTTGACTTTACTGATCAATCACTTATAGAAGTAGAGCAATTAATAGTAGAATACAATGAAGGCACACTTGAAGTAGCACCAGGTAGAAGCATGAGAGAAACTTTAGAATTAAAAATTCTAGAGAAATTAAACAAAGTAAGAAACAGATCGGGTAAGGTTGTTGCTGATACTGCAAAGATGAACAGTGAATTAATGACAATGATAAAATCAGGCGGTGCAGGAAACCTATTAAACTTAGCACAGATGAGTGCATGTGTAGGTCAACAAGCAATGAGAGGAGGCCGTATAAGTAAGGGATACGCAGATAGAACTCTATCAGTATTCAAGAAAAACGATCTTGGACCTGCAGCTAGAGGATTCATTAAGGAAGGATTCAAGGATGGATTAAAGCCACACGAATTATTCTTCATGAGTATGACTGGAAGAGATAGTCTGATGGATACTGCATTAAGAACTCCAAAATCCGGATACTTATACAGAAGATTAGCAAATGCAATGCAAGACTTGAAAGTCGATAATGACTTTACAGTTAGAGATGCAAGCAATAAGATTGTACAATTTGTTTATGGTGAAGATGGCATGGATGTTACTAAATCAGAAAATGGTAAGATTAATGTTAAGAGAATCATAGATAAAGTAGTTAATGATGAGTAAATGGAGAATTATTAATCAGGGTTAAACTAAAGGTGTAAAAAATGGACAGCAAATTATTCAAAGAATATGAAGATACAATGCCTCAAAAGATATTGGATGATGTTAAAAAGAATCTTCCAGACAAAGTATCTGACAGCAAAGTAAAGAAAATACTTGAGCTTGTTTATGAGGAGTACAAAAACTCTGTTGCAGAGCCAGGAGAGTCTGTAGGATTAGTAGCTGCAGAATCAATAGGAGAACCTTCAACACAGATGACTTTGAACACATTCCACTTCGCGGGAGTATCCGAGATGAACGTTACTACAGGTCTACCTAGAATCATAGAGGTATTAGATGGTAGAGCAGAAATAAGCACAAAAATGATGCATATTCACTTAAAGAGTCCATACAGTGAAGGTAAAGACATCAAGAAAATTGCTGAAACTATAAAGGAAACAACATTAAAGGAATATGTTAAGGAAACATCCATAGACATTGCAGACTCGCAAATGATGCTTACTTTAGATGAAGCTAAATTATCAAGAGTAGGAATGAAGCCTGCAACAATTATAAAAGTATTAGAGAAAGCATTCGCAAAAGGATACAGCTTCAAAACATCAAAGGAAGATGAGAACGTATTAATCATAAAATCCACTTCAAAAGAAGATGACTTAAATAATGTTTACAAGCTTAAAGAAAAACTACAAGACATATATGTTAACGGCATCAAGGGCATAACACAAGTCTTGCCAGTTAAGAAAGGCGATGAATATATCATAGTAACTGCAGGATCAAACCTAAAAGACATATTCAAGCTTGAGTTTGTAAATCCAGATAAGACAACAACAAACGATATTTTTGAAATTGAAAAAATATTAGGTGTTGAAGCAGCTAGACAAGCAACAATTGATGAAGTAGCAAAAGTAATTGATGAACAAGGATTAAACGTAGATATAAGACACATCATGCTTGTTGCAGACATAATGACTACTTCAGGAACTGTGCTTGGAGTAAACAGATATGGTATTGTAAAAGAGAAACCATCTGTATTAGCTAGAGCATCATTCGAGACACCAATCAAACACATAATCAACGCAAGCCAGAGTGGTGAAGTAGATTACTTGAGAAGTGTAATTGAGAATGTAATGATAAATCAAGTTGTACCAGTCGGAACAGGTTTAACAAGATTAGCCGTAAAGACTGAAAAGAAGTCCTCAAAGAAAAAGGATAAAGACAAGAATTAAAATAAATGAATAATGGTGATTAAATATGTACGAAGAAGACATTAGAAAATTATTAACAACAAAGAAGCTATTAATAGGAGAAGACGAAGTTTTGAAAAGTGCTCGTAAGGGCGCACTAGTTAGAGTGTATCATGCATCAAACGCAAATGCTCTTGTAGTTAAGGACTTACAAAAATATGGTAAACTAGCACAATTCGAAGTTTTAGATACAAAAGTACCAAACGATGATTTGGGAACAGTATGTAAAAAGCCTTTTAGCATATCAACAATTGGTGTGTTGAAATAAGTGTAGTTATTATTAAATTTTTTGTTATAAACGAGTCAAAATGGAATTATTAAAGAAAGGCACGGCAGTAAAAACGGTCTATGATTTGGACATGATTAAGATTATTAATCTGTTCGAACAAGTCACACATGCAAGAGTCAAAGAAGCATTTTACTTGAAAGATGTGCTTACTTTCATAATACTTGAAGGCGACAAGTTTAAAGCACTTGGAAAAAACCTTACAAACTTGCATAAGATTGAGCAAATGTTGCAGAAAAAAATCAAGATTGTAGAGTTCGACAGCGACATAGCAAAATTTATAGCTAATCTGATATATCCGTACAGGGTAGAAAGCATTGTGTTAAACGATAAAACAGTCACAATCACTGATTCAGATACTAAGACAAAAGGTCTCATCATAGGGGCTAAAGCACAAAATCTTAGAATGTATGAAAGTGTGGTAAAGAAGTATTTTGATATTGAAGAAATAAAAGTAATGTAAAACTAAAATTTAAAATTGATTATGTTTGGAGGAAAAAATGGCTAAGAAGAGTTCAGGAATAAACGCTGCAAAAAAGTTGGCTAAGAGAAGGTCAACATTCAGATGGAATAATAAATGGTTTGTTAAAAGAGTAACAAAGTATAAAGAAAGATCAGACCCATTAGAGGGTGCATCACAAGCATCAGGAATTGTGCTTGAAAAAACTCAAATCGAGGCAAAACAGCCTAACTCAGCAATGAGAAAATGTGTTAGAGTACAACTTGTCAAGAATGGTAAGCAAGTTACAGCTTTCGCACCAGGAGATGGAGCAATCAAGTTAATAGATGAGCACGATGAAGTCATCATTGAGTGTATTGGTGGTAAAATGGGTAAGACTAAAGGAGACTTATCCGGTATCAGATGGCAAGTCATCAAGATAAACGGTCAATCCCTAAACGCATTGTTAAGTGGAAAGATTGAGAAGGCAAGAAAGTAAATTAAATAAACTTTCTTTTATTTTTATTTTCAATTTTTAAATATTTATTTCAAACATTTGGTTTGTTTTTTATTATATTGTTTAATATTATACAATAGGTGAAGGTGATTTATATGGCAAAAACTTCTGCTAAGAAACCAGTTAAGGCAGCTAAGGCTGTTCCAAGTAAGGCAAAGGTTCCTGCAAAGGTTCCTGCAAAGACAACCACTAAAGCTCCTAAGGACAATCTTAAGAACGTTGAGAAAATTCTAGAAGCAGGATTAAATTCCAAGGTTAAATATGCTTTTGAAGATGATTCTAAATCAAAAAAATCTGGTAAGGGTAAGGATAAGCCAAAGCCTAAACCAACAAAAGTAGAAAAAGGTCTTTTAGTATCAGTTGAATACGTTGGAACATTAAAGTCTGGTGAAGAATTTGATAATTCAAAAGCACATGGACCAATACAATTCGTTGTAGGTAATGGACAAGTAATTCCAGGATTCGAAAAAGCAGTAGTAGGAATGAAGATCGGTGATAAAAAGAAATTTACCATTCCGAAAGTCGATGCATACGGAGATGCAAATCCTGCACTAGTGCAGGTTGTACCATTAAGTAAGGTTCCAGAACACATCAAAGCTCAATTAAAGGTTGGCGGATTCTTAGTAATGCAATCACCAGTAGGACAACAAGTTCCTGCAAAAGTTGTAAAGCTAGATAAAGTAAACGTAAGTTTAGACATGAATCACCCATTAGCAGGCCAAGACTTAACATTTAACATAAAGTTAGTTGACATAAATCACGCACCAGTAGGTGGTTCATGTGGTTGTGGAGATGGTGGCTGTGGTGATAGCTGCGGAGATGACTGTGGTGATGATGGTTGTGGCGATAGTTGCGGATGCGGACACGATCACAAGTAAGTCTTAATTTTTTATTTTATAATTTTATATTATTCTCAGGGTAAAAAAATAAAATGGCACACTTAATAGCATGTATTGGTTCTGACAAAGACACGTGGAAAGATGTAAATGCAGTACTAGAATTAGGATTCTTCGATAAAATCTATATAATTATCGATGATTCGGTAGCACAGCAATACGTTAGACCTATTGTAAAAACATCAAAAACTCCAGTCAAGATAGATCTTATCAGGTTAAATCTTCATAAACCGACTGAAGAATTAGTTCCAGAATTGTATGTCGCATTAAAGAAACATTTTACTGAGGACAAGATACAAGATTTAGATATTGCAGTAAACATAGCATCAGGAACAGGCAAAGAACATGCAATCGTAATTTCTACATTAATGAAACTAGGCTACGGAATTCGTCTAGTGGACTTGGATAAGAACAGAGATTTGTTGGAAATGATGTAAGAATTCTTCTTAGTTTTTTATACTTATATAAACTCTAAACCCCCGCTTTTTTGCAAGTTCATCAACATTTCCGAATAATTCGAGCATAACTTTTTTTAGACTCTCTCCGCCTTTATTGTGTGGAGCAACAAGTTGAAGAGAACCTTTCTCATTTAAGTGTTGGAATGCTTGTTCGATAAATTCTATGCAAACCTTTTTTCCTGCACTAAAAGGAGGATTAGTAAGTATGACATCGAACTTTTCATTTTTCAAAGCAGGATTACTAAGAATATCGCTTTTTATTACTAGACATTCAGTATCATTCTCATCACAGTTCTGCTTACTTACTTGAATTGCTCTATCATTAATATCAACAAGAGTCACATCCAAACTTGGATAATGTTTTTTTAATGCTATTCCAATTACGCCATAACCGCATCCTAAATCTAGAAGTTTGTAATTAGAATCGTTAATTTTAGCGTTATTTATCAATAATTCTGTACCGAAATCTAATTCTTTTAATGAGAATAATCCGCTACCAGAATGAATGATTAATTTTTCGTCAAGTACTTCAATTTCAAATTTTTCTCTAATAAAAGTGGACTTAGGATTTTCGCTGAAATAATGTTCCGTTTTTACCATCTTATTCCACAATAATATTTAGTAATCTAAATGAAAATGCATCTGCTACACGTACGCTCTCGTTAATATTTATAGATTCCAGAATTATGCAATTACCATTAACACTAATCAAATTCTTATTGGTAACAACCTGATATATTACCATAGTATTTTGAGATTGATTCTTACAAGTTATGACTGGTGAACTAGTCTCTACATCTACAGGTTGACTTATGGCTGATTTAACATTCATATTATATATGTTGTAGACATCTCCAAGAAGTCTAGCATATTCTACGCCAGCGAGTACAACTTTAGCAGATTCATAAGGGTCAACTGTTATGTATACTGTGCCTTTTGTATTACTAAATCCTCTAACTTGAGCTATGGCTTGAGGGTCAACAGGAATATCTAATACTTGTGTAGGATTATTATGGAATGGTATGTCATACAATTGTCCTTTTATTAATTGTTGTGTACTCCAAATGTTTCCTTCTGTTCTTTGGAATATGTAATGATTATATTCTACAACATTCTTATTAACAAACACATACTTTCCGAGAATGAGAGTTGTTGCCATTATTAATACTATCACTCCAAAGAGAATTAAGATAAACCTTAGGGATTTTTTGCTATCTACTGGTTTACGCTCAGTGGCTTCTTCAGCATGCGCGTTATGGTGCGCATGATGTTCTGCTTTGTGATGTTCATCGCTCATTTGTGTTACCTTGTTGTGAATTTAATTCATTACACCATAGTATGTATATAATAGCCTATCTTTAGCAGCTAATATTTCTCTAAGTTTAGCATTCATAATAATGCAATCTGGATTACTATCCGAGACTGTAAAACTGGTATTTATTGACATATTAATCACAATTAATGGGAATTCTGCCGTAGCACTTTCACAACCTACGTACGGTAGAGAATATTTCGTAGAATTTTTAGTTGCTCCGAAATATATTGGTTTATCAATTTGTAATTGTAATTCGTATCTAATTAAGTCGATGTATTGCAGGTTATCTGCAATTTCTTCTTCAGGATCGAATATTATTCCAATACCTTGACTGTTCTTTAACTTTGAAGATATATCTTCACTCAAAGGTATATCCTCTAATTCTGAAGGATAATTATAAAATTCCATATATTTGTCGTTAATTTTGGTTTTGTAACCATTATCTGTGGCGATGAAAGAATACTTGTTATATTTTGGTATGCTTTGATCTTGATTGTCCACGACAACAGCAAATATGCTTATAACCATGGAAAACACGATTATGCTTGCTATAATTATTCCCATCCATTTCTTTTTATTATCTTTTTTATGTTTCATATTATCGACCTATGCACTCTTATAATTTAAATCACGACTTATAATACATCTTCTATTGGTTTCTTCTTTCCTGGTGTAGAGCTTGGTTGAGTCTTCATTTCTTCAACTTCTTTTCTTAGGTCTACGCCCAATTCATTAAGTGCAGCTACGTGCATTTGCATTAATTGTTCTACAATTTGCAATATTCTAGAAAATTCTGCTCGCTCTTTAGCTAATGTAGATAATGCTCCCTTATGGAAACCAATCTGTTCATCTACGGATGAATTTGCACTTTTAACATTTTTTTTATTACTCTTTTTATTGTCTTTAGTCATAAACCATCACCAATAGTGGAATATAATAGTGGCTTTAAATAGTTTATTATCGAGGTTAAAACAAACGTTTTCAAACTAAACATTTATAAATCGTCGTCGCGTACTTGGAGTGTTATATGGCGAACGTCACTAATAGTTCAGTTATACTTATGGATGAGGCGAATACTGCTTTGTCTATATTGAATCCTTTAGTTCTTAAGATAGTTATCGCTGTACTAATATTCTTCATGGGTTTTGTAGTTGGAAAGATACTTCAAAGACTTATTATAAAATTCTTTGAAATAAGTGATTTGGATAAGGTATTCAAAAAGAAAACCGGATTAAAGATTGCTCCTTCTCTCATAATAGCCACAATTGTGTCTTATTTTGTTTACATTGTAGCGATTGTAATGGCATTGAACAAATTAGAAATAGCTACAACAATAATTACTACAATAGTAATCATATTAATAGTTGTTTTAATACTATTTGTAATATTTGGTATGAATGACATATTTGGAAACCTAACTGCTGGTGTAATGATACGATTCAAAGGCAACATAAAACCGGGAGATTATATCAGAATAAAAGATAAGCGTATAGAAGGATATATAATTAGCATGAATACATTGAATATACGTATAGAAACAAAGAAAGATGAAATAGTATTTATTCCAAACATGATATTATTTAAGTCAGAAATTGTAAAGCCAAAGAAGGTATTAAAGAAATAATTCTATTTAGTTATTCAATTTTTCTAGCATTGAAGAAACATTCCATATTTGAGTTCTTATGAATGGTGGTAAATTTAAGTCTTCAGAAATCTCATCTAAATTATGGAGTGATTTGCCCACTTTGTTTGATAAATCGGTTTCATCTTTTAAATCAGAAATAATAGTATCGATTTTGCTACGAACGTTCTTTGGAACACCGTCGTCTTCCTTCAAATTAGTCAATGCTTGGATGATTTCATCGCATTGCTGTCTTATATGTTCTTTACTCTTACTCATTTTGTTTTTTAACTTTCTTTTTCTCAGTATTCTTGTCTTCTAGGCTTTTCATTACTTCCTGTTGTAATTCCTCGAATTTTACTCGTAATTTCTCTTCTTGTTTCTCAATAGTGTTGATTCTGATTCCTAATGTCTCTTTCTTTTCGCTTAAATCTTTCTTTAATTGATTTTTATCTGTTAGAACCATTATATTGCCGACAATCTTGTAAGCAGTATTAGTATTTTCTATTTCTGCTAGTGCGGTCTCGATTTCAGTTTGTTGCAATTGGAATTGTTGTCTTTGCATACTAAAATTTTCTAGATTTTGTTGGATCAATTGTATTTGTCCAATCTTTTCCTGAACTTGTTCATTCATTTTATGCCTTCGATGTTAACGTCTGAGTTTTTTCCCAAACAGTTAAAACCTTTGTTATTGTATTAAATGCTGTTTTTAATGCCGTAGCATCTTCAGCGTGTATATTAAATATTAATTGCTTCTTATTCTTAGTTATAGTGTAAGTCGCTCTATTTAGTTCTTTATCTTCTGGTATAAACAATTTTTCAATTGCGTCAATATCCTTACTGACTATAATTGTAGATTGATACATTGTTAATGCCTTATCGAGCCTTAACCTTTGTTATTGATGTTCTTGGCTTGAATATTAATCTAGAACCACAATATGGGCATCTAACTTTCTTTTTTATGTACGTATCAGCAACAATCTTGCTGCACAAGAAACATTTGTAATCGACCATTTTTACCTCACTCTTTAGACCTGATTGCAGGTGGCTTAGACACTGTGTATGCTCTACTAGTAAATTTAGCCTTACACTTTTCACATTGCCATATTCCTACTGATACTCTCGAAACTTTAGGGAATGCACAGTATGGGCATTTGTGATTTTTTCTTTGCTCAACTTCAATAAGAGCTACTTTGAATCTATTTCTTCGACCGTATCTAGTACCAAGTCTTCCTACGGCTTTAATGTGTTTCATTGACTTAACTGCCATCTTAAATTACCTCGAATAATACTAAAAGAACTAAAGGAGTATTTATAAAGATTTCGTCTGTTTGTGGAGAACCCTCTTTTACGTCATTACTTGACTATTATGCTCGTGTTTGTTGATTCTAATCACGTTCTGGACGTATGTCTCCATCTTTGGCTCATGACTGACCATTATTAACTGCTTAATATCTAGTTCGTAAAGCACATCGCGCATTCTATCGAGTTGTTCAGAACTAAAGCCGTCTGTTGGTTCATCAAGGATTATGATTTCCTTAGTCTTAATATTGTTTATTAAGTCATTAATTACTTTATTTAGAGCAAGTCTATATGCTAGTGCTACAGATGTTTTTTCTCCGCCAGAAAGATTGTTGACATCATTTTCGTAATTGTTTTGCATGATTACTGGTGTAAACTCCTCGTCAACTCTAACTTCAATATTTTCATCATCGATTAACATATTAAACCATTTTTGGAATAATTCGTTGAATTCCACGTGAATCTTTTGCATGATTATTTTTTCAATAGTTGAAGTTAAATTTACTAAGTGTTCTGTAATCCAGTAATTTAATTCGTTGATGTAATTTATTTTTTCTTTTAATTTATTTTTTGTTGCAATTTCTTCTGTTATTCTTTTTATTTCTTTATCGTTATTTTCTAAATCTTTTGATATGCTCATAACTTTTATGTCGCTATCTCTTAAGTCTTTAACAAATGTTTCGAGTTCTTTTTTCTTAGCGTTATATTCTTTTTCTACGTCGACATATGCTTCTATTTTATCGTTGACTATTGCTCGTACTTGAGTAACTTCTTTTAGTTCTTCTTGTACTTTAAGGAGAGTTTTAGCAATATCTTCTTTCTGCGTTTTCTTTTCATTTAATGATTCAACAATATGTTTTCTGACTTTGAAATTATTTAATATGTTTCTGCTTTTAGAAATTATGTCGACGAGTTTCTCAACATCCATGTGATCTAGCTTTTCTTTCTTTACTTTTAATTCTTCAATTTCTTTTTGCAATAATTGTTTTGATTCTTGCTGTTTATTTATGTTTGATAATTTTATACTTATTTCTTTTAAATCCATTTCATCTCGACGTAAATTCTCGATGTCCGATTTTAATACTTTAATTTGTTCTTCATATTCTTTTTTCTTAACTTGTAACTCGGAGAATTTTCTTTCATAAGATTGAATGCTTGAGTTTTCTTTGTCTAATATTTTTACTTTATGAGAAAAATCTACCGTCTGTAAACACGTTGGGCACGTACTTAAATCTTTTAATTGATTGACTATTTTTTGAGCATTAAATTTATTTACGTTAATTATGTTTAATTCTATTACTGTTCTATCGAATATGTCTTGTGTTTCTACTAATGCTTTTTCTTTAGTTGCTTTATCTTCAAGTCTTTTTGTGATTGTGTTTTGTTTATAGTTTAATGCCGCTATATCGTCAACTGCTAGATTCTGTAAATCTCTTGTTTTATCGTCTAATCTTCTAAGTATGACTTCTTTTGCATTACGTATTTTATTCAATTTATCTTCAGCATCATTTAATGCATCTGTAATGCTTTTCTCGTCTTGATCTGCAGGTCCTAATTCGCCTAATTTTGTATTATATTCGTTGATTCTGTATTCTATCATTCCGAGTTCCTTATTGTTTTTATCGAACTCAGATTGTTTATTCTTTAGATTTATTGTTGCAATTTCTAAATCTTTTTTTAGAATGTTTAATTTAGCAATTTTATCCTCGTAACTTTTTATTTCTACGAGTTTTTTATCGTGAGATTCTTTTACTATTTTGTTGTTCTTTTTTTCTGTTTCTAGATCTTTTGATATATTCTCTTTTAGGTTTTGGCTGTTAATTAATGATTCTTTTAATTGCTCTAAATCTTGTATTTTAGCTTCGATTATCTTTTTCGAGTTACGTAATTCTTTTGCATACATTAATGCATTTTCTCTAATGCGTTTGTATCTATCAATGTTGAATATTTTTCTTAGAGTGTCTAATCTATCGTCTTTACTTTCGAATAAAATTCTCTTCATATCTTCTTGAGGAGTATATACGGTATATCTATAGATTAGACTAGTATTTTTATTAATTAACTCTTCAGGATAACCAAAGAGTGTTAGAATTCTTGATTTTAATTCGATTGGTGTACCGTCGAATACTTTGTTATTTGTTATGATTTGACCTGCATCTTGACTTACTGTGTCTTCTTTTCCTCTCTTAAGTTTTCTTATGATTTTAATATCTTGATTGTTTATTTCGAAGTTTAGTTCTACACTACCTTCACGTTTGCCGTGCCTGAGAAGTGTTGTTCCACTAACATCTCCTTTTATTAATCCAAATAATGCAAATTCTACTGCTAGAAGAATTGTCGTTTTACCGCAACCAATATCGCCTATTAATAGAGTGGATCCTTCATTAAACTCAATAGTTTGAGCAGTATAAGAACGAATGTTCTCCAGCTTGATAGATTTAAGGAGCATACTACTCTGAAATTAAGAATTCTTTAAATGTTTTATGTCTTCAGCACAACCTTTTTAAAACACTTTAATTGTCCAATTTATATAGTCCCGTAGTGTAGCGGTCAATCATGCAGGCCTTTGGAGCCTGTGACCCCAGTTCGAATCTGGGCGGGACTACTAGTATCTGACTGAATATTCATGGACAACATTTTCGGATGTTGTCCAGGACAGTCACACATCTTCACACTTTCTTAGAGAATTCTTAGTCGAAAAAACATCTAGTCCAGAATTTTATTTGTGCTAAAAAACACGTAGTTCGGAGAGGATTACTTCTTAGCTATTTTCCATAGAAGTTCGAAGTATTCCCTAAAGCTTTTTGCTACGTCTTGTGATTTTATGTGAATTGTGTTTACTTCTTTACTAAAGATTATTATTACTGTTCGGTCTTTGTATATATTTATTGCCACTGGTGAACTGTGTTGTATATATTTTGTTTCTGTTCCAGGATATTTTTTTGTTGAGTATAATTTTTCTGTTGATTCTTTTTGTCTTTGGTTGAATAACATTTTTGTTTTTATCTTTTTTTGTTCTCTTAATAGATGTATTTTTTCAAAGAATGCTTGTGTTGCTGTTTCATCTGATCCTCTTGTTCCGCCTATAACATAACATATTTCTCCTTTGTTCATTATTTCTATTTGTTCTCTAAATAGTATCTCTAATCCATGAAGTCCTGTTAATAGTTCTATTTCTTGTTCTTCTTTGGAGGCGTTGAATTTTCCAAGAAGCATTGGTAAAATGTTGTTTGCTTCTTTTTCAATTGAGAGAATCTCGTTCTTTTTGGTTTCTATATAATTTAGAATTTGTTTAGGATTTATCGGTTTGAAATGTTTGACTTTATTCTGTGAGTATATTGAAACTAAACCCTTTTCTTGAAGTTTTTCCAATAATTCATAGACTTTGGATCCAGCAACTCCTGACTTGTTCACTATTTGCCCTCTTGTAGAATCTCCTAATTCTAAAAGTGCTAGATATACTTTTTGTTCAGAATCCGTTAATCCTATTTGTGATAATATTTCTTTTTCCATAGTCCCCCTTTAGGGTGACCTAATATTTAAATATTACTATTACAATATGCTATTAAACAGTAGTTAATAAGGAGGAAATAAAAATGAACTTTGAAGAAAAAATGGCGTTAAAGGATGCTCGTAAAGAGAAAATAACTCGTAGAATTTGTAATGGTGCATTTGGAGTCATAGGGCTTGCATCTCTGGTTGCTACCGCAGGAATGTTGTCGGATTCATGTACTAATAAGAAAACAACAGTATCTGAACCTGAAAATTCTGAAGTACGTAACAAAATCGAATATGTTGCTGTTCCAAAGGTCCAATCAAACCAAACTTTATTCTTACATCCGAAGTATTTGAACCACTCTATAAGATCGGGATATACATTACTTACCGATATAGATAGTGATGGGAAATGGGATGCAGCAGAAAAAGTCTACTGGGGATTAAGAGAGGAACGAACAGACACGGTGTTTTTTAAAAAAGGATATGGTCCAGCACAATCAATGCCCGAAGGTATTAATGTGAAATATGTGAATCCTGAATATTTTAAACCATATCAATAAAAGTGACGTAACCCTCTCTGGATTCGTATTCTTTTGTGCTCACATGTACGGTAACCCTGCAATCTGTACTCAGAATAATTGTTTCTCTTCGACGATAGAAACACGTTTTCGGATATGGGCGGGACTACTTTTTATTTTCTAGAATTTTTTTTAATCTTAATCTTCTCAACCTTAACCGGAACTAGTATAGAAACAATAATCGATATGGCTAGTACTCCGAATATTACTAATAATGATTGTAATGTAGAAATATGAACCCAGTCCATTATAATCATCTTAACACCGATAAATGCAAGTATGACGGCAAGACCGTAATTCAAGTAATGGAATAATTCGTGAACTCTTGATATAACAAAATACAACGATCTTAGACCGAGTATGGCGAATATGTTTGATGTGAATACTATAAATGGATCTGTTGTAATACCAAAAATTGCGGGAATAGAATCAAATGCAAAAACCAAGTCCGTAAATTCCACAACCACTAATGCCACAAATAGTATGGTTACAACTCTTTTACCTTTGTGTTTAGCAAATAGTTTACCGTTTTTATGACTTCTGACAACTGGAACGATTTTATGTATTAGTTTTACAATCCAACTATCGTGAGGATCGAAATCTTCATCCTTCTTAATAATCATTTGACTTGCAGAATAAAGCAGGAATGCTCCAAATACAAAGAATATCCAATGGAATCTTTCAACAAGAGCTGTTCCAAGTAATATCAATATTCCGCGAAGTACAATTGCGCCAATGATGCCCCAGAATAATATTTTGTGTTGATATTTTTTTTCAACTCTAAAACTCATAAATACTAAGAAAATTACAAATATATTATCTATACTCAATGCTTTTTCTAACAGGTATCCTCCAAAAAAATTCAGACCCATCTCGGCCCCGAATTCTAGATAAATGAATAAGTTAAAAACCATTGCTAATGCAAACCATACTCCGGTCCATGTTAGCGCTTCCTTAATGGAAACCTCGTGTTGTTTTTTATTAAATATGCCTAAATCTATAATTAAGAATATTGCTACAAGAATCAAAAATCCAATCCACATAAATATAGGATCAACACCTGGAATGGTAATCATATACGGATTGGTTTATTATTTTAGTTATAAATTTTACTTAATATATCGTAAGTCTTATAAATAATTTCAACACACTCTTAGCATGATGCAATTCAACGAAGATGGAAGCTTAAAACTATCCTCAGGAACAATAAAGAAGAAACAGGAGACAGAGGACAGATTAAAGAGGGCTAGATGCATCAGAATAAAAAAAGAAATGGTAGATTTTTCTGCACCAAAAAGATGCTTATTACACATAACTTTGTCTGATGCAATTGTCGATAATAGATTCATAGAGTCTACGCATAAATACTTCAAAGATCAATGTGAAACGCCTACAAAAATTATCAAGCTAAACGATAAAGAGTTTGATGTAGAAATAGGAACAAATTTCAAAAGATGCTCTGATTGCACTAATCTAATCAAGAGATACAGACAATTTCTAGATGATAATGTAATTGAAGAAAAAGGCAATTGTACTTATGAAAGTTTTAAGAGTCAAAACTTTTGCTACGAAGATTATTTTGAATAATCAAAAAATTAGAAATAAAAATTATAAAAATAAAAAATTATTCAATCTTTAATGCCTTCATTATCTTATCTAGCTTTCTATTGATTTTATCTAAATCTTCAGAAGATACTTTAGACTCGGCTGGAGCTTTGAACTCTTCAAATCTCGGTTTAGATTCAAAACGATCTTTACCTCTAGAATCAAATCTATCAGGTGCAGATCTTGGTTCTAGTCCTTCATTCTTTCTAAAACAAGTTCTACAATAAACCGGTTTATTATTCATAGGTTTAAACGGGATATCGCATTTTACGCCACACTTATCACATGTTACTTCATGCAATTCAAATCCTGAATCTTTATTGCTTGATCTACCAAAAGCTGGTCTGCTTGGTTTTGGTCCTGCTCTGTCAGGATTACCAAATCTTGATCCGCCTGATGTTCTACCGCCAGGACTTCTTTTTGGTGGTCTACTACCAAAACTTCCTGAACTATTGAATTTTCTCATTATACTTGCCCGCCGTTATCGTTATACTTTTTCATCATTCTCTCAAGAATTACTGTTGGTGTGAATCCTTTCTTGCTACACATCCTAACAAAATCATCATATGTTGGTTTATCAAAATTGTACTCAGCTCTTACTTTTTGTGGTCCCTTTGGGGTTGATGCCATAATATATCACCTTTAATTTTAGTAAAGTTATATCATTTATAAGTTTGTTTATTAATTAAGACTAACTTATGATTTACTGTATTGTTACCTTCTTAATCAAGATTGGTGTTAATGGTCTATCTTGGCCATTTCTTTGAACCATACTAATTTTATCTACAACATCTTGACCTTTTACAACTTGACCGAATATTGCGTGCTTTCCGTCAAGCCATGGTGTTGGAACTGTTGTTATGAAGAATTGTGAGCCCCCGGTATTTGGCCCAGCGTTTGCCATTGATAATCTTCCAGATTGATTGTGTTTTAATCCCGGGCCAAATTCATCCTTAATTACATATCCTGGTCCGCCAGTACCATCGCCTTTAGGATCTCCTGTTTGTACCATAAAGTTCGGAATTACTCTGTGGAATGTAATATTATTATAGTATCCTTTCTGTGCTAATGTTATGAAGTTTGCAGTTGTATTTGGTGCCTTGTCCTCATATAATTCTACATCAATAGTTCCCATAGTTGTTTCAATAATTGCGTGTCTATTTACCATTTTATCCTCCTTAGTTCCGTTAGAACATCCTGTAATAAATGCTACTGTTAACAAAAGTATTATTCCAAATAAGATGTTATTATTCATATAATCACCCCAATTGTAGCTATCTTATGTTATATTTTTTAAAGTTAATTATTTATTTTAGAAATAATATGGAAATGTCTCTTAATCAGTAACTTTTGTTTCTTCTTTTACAGGCTTGTTTCCATTAGATGCTTTCCATCTTTTATAGAATTGTATGTACATATTCTCCATGCCTTTAGCCTCATCTTGCGCTATATCGATGTATCTGTGGAAATAATTTCCGTGGTGGAATTCATGTGGCCATTTTTCTACAAAATCTTCTTTGAGCATTGCTAAGGTTGCTTCTGTTTCTGCTCTAGTTTCAAAGGCGTGTCTTTGTAAACTCAAATATGCTCTCTCGAGAACTTGAGTAGTTACGCTTTTTGGATCATGTATTGGAACGTCCTCGTCTTTTCCTCCAGGGAAAGGTGATGAACGTTTCCATCTTAGAGGATTTGTCATGCCTTTGTATGTAACATCTACTAAGTATCCTCCATCGGTTACTACCCTTTTTTCTCCCAATTTTTCTTCGGTAGGTTTTAAACTTTCAATAAAATCAATCATGTAATCTAAATCTGTTCTTAACGGATATCTGTCTATGAATGTTGCGCATTGTGCGTGTTCCATTCTCATAGGACCCATGTAAATATGCTCTTCATTACCCATCCAACTTCCTTTGGGAAATTTATATTTAGGTAATTTAGGGTCAATCTCGCTAACTTTTATTCCTGCTTGTCTTGCGTAGAATCCTTTAGGCCATAACATTTGTTCAATACCAAAATGATCTATGTCGTGTTCTATTTCATCTTTTGTAGGATGTCTGCTTATTCCGAACATTTTAGTCATTATTACCATAGGTGTATTGAATATTGCACTGTATCTTGCTGCGACTGTATGAATAACTATGTCTTCAAATAGCTTGTATGTTTCATTTGATTGGTCTACAGAATCTGATAATCCCATTTCAGGTCTTACTGGTCTATCAAATAATATGTTGCCTGTATAGAATCCGTTAGTAGAATAAAGTATTGACATTAATGATGCAGGTTCATTTCCTTTAATCTCGTGTACTATAGAGGTTATGCTTCCCCTATCATTCTCCGCATCATAATCTGTTGACATCTTATTAGGTATAAATTAATTCTTTATAAAGTTTGTTGTCCGTTATTACTGCTCAGTGAATACTTTAATCTTCTCATATGCTAAAGGTAAACCTTCAACAACATCTCTCATTGATTTGAATTGTTTCGAATATGCTGTAAACGGATTAATTATTCCCATAAATTCCTCAGTATTATCTGGATTTATTGTGAGATAAATATATTTTATACCTTCTTGAATTCCTTCTTCCATAGCCTTTGCAGTATCGTAATATGCGGTCGCACCCCTATAATAGGTGTCGTCGCAATTTGGAAAACCGTCTGTTACTAAAATTATATTTCTGTTTCGATGAGTATCACTTTTCATAATTTTATTTGCAAATCGTATTGCGGCCCCGTCTTTATTATTATAAAAAGAGGTTTCTGCAGTATGATCTATGGCGGCTATTCGCGACTCTGTATTTACGTCCCATATTCCTGATAAGTTTTTGTATTCTTCCATAATTGTTGGATCAGCACGTGAAGATGTGTGAAATCCATATATAAAAAATGGTTCGTCAATTGTTGAAAGAATTCTGCCAAGTGCTAGAGATGAAAATTTGATTAAATCAATTCTTCTATATGATTTGTCGACTTCAAATCTTGTTGATCCGCTCATATCTAAAAGAACACCAAAAGTGCTAGTAATTTCTCTCTCTTGTATAGTTGTGTTATTATGTGTATCATATATCTTTTGAGTAAATTCTTGGCCATTGTGTGCACGTATCAATTCATCTATAGCATAATCAGGATTTAATCGACCCATCTTCTTGGTTCTTCTTTCAAATAATTTTCTTTGAGGTTTGTATTTTTGTAGACTATATTCCAGAACTTTCGGTATTATTCCGAAGTCTTTTTCAAACCTTTGAAGTTCTGAATAATTTATTCTATTAGGGATATTTATTTCTACAGTGCTTTTTTTATTGTAGTCCTTTTCTCTATAGTCCCATTCTTTGAATTGTTCCATGTGCTTCTAAAACGGTAGATCGTCTCTCTTGTCATCATCTTCATCTGATTGCATGTTTGATTTAAGTCCGGCATTCGGTCTTGGTGTAATATATCTTTTAACAAGATCCTCTGCTATCTCTTCTGTAAATCCTTCTTCGACAAATGCATTTACTGCACCACGTCTGGCAGCTTCATTGACTCTTCTTCTAATGTCTTCAGCAGCATGAGCTGTTAATAATCCGTTCTTTGCACATATCTGATGAACAAGTCCAGCAACTGTGATATCTCTTCCAATATTTTCTGTTCTTTCTCTATGCAATACAGAATAATCTATAATGGAAAGCACGATGTCGGAAGCTATATCTCTATCCGGAACATTCATATCTTTTAGTTGTGTATAATCTTGTATAAGTTTATGCAATATTCTCGGACTTGATGGGGTGATATTTAATCTGCTTACAGGACTTAATTCATGATTTTGAAATTTTCTTGCAAATGGTATCGTACCTTGTGTTCTTAGAATTTCTAAATCGTCAAGAGTTCTAACTATTGAATTGGTTACATTGTATAGATCGATTTTTTCGCGGTCTGAGAACTCTATAGAAGATTCATTATGTGCATTTTTGTATGCATATGCCAATACTTTCTTTCCATCAATAGGTTGTCCTTTGTATGTATCGATCCATGTTCCACGGGCATATCTGACGAATTTTGGTTTACCGTTCTCTAATGTTATCCCTCTTATTTCTAAAACATCGTTATTTATTATCTCTTGTAATGAGAGGTTTTTTGTTTTTATCATTGCCAGATATGTTTTTAATTGAGGATCTAGCGGATTAAAGTGTATAATCTTACATCTGTCTTTGACAGCAGGTTCTAAGTCTTGATGTTGTACTCCTGTATCTGGATTATATGTTATAAAGAGACCGAATTGTTTTTTAGCTTTTGTTTCATATCCTCCATCTAAACTATCAATAGTTTGTATTTCTTCTAAAGAAGAATTGAATGCTTTCTGGACTGTTGATTGCAATTGATTGAATTCATCAAGAATAAGAAAATTACCTTCACTCATAGCATATATCATCTTGCCTTTACTAAATTCTGATTTTGTTGCAAGACTCCCGTTCTTTGATTTTTCAACGTTTAATTTGTCTCCACCAATTATGTCTCGAGCAAGCATCTCTTCGGTACATCTTATTCTATATTCTTTCTTTCCAAAAGTTTTTGCTAGAACATTTATTGCGTGATTTTTTCCCATTCCTGGTTGACCTTCTAATGCTATCGGATGACCGCTCATATATCCGATACACATACGTTGTATTTCATCTAGAGAGCTAGTATTTTGATGTGCAATGTAAATATTTTGTACATTTAATTTATCTAATAGTGTTCCTTCAATCATTTTTTCCCCCTAACAACCTCTAATCCTCTCGTTTTTTCTTATTTCTTTATAGGCATAGTAATTCCTAAATATTTGTTAATGTGATTATCTTTGTATTGATATCTTTTCCACATCTCTTCAATAGATTCTTCCAATATATTTCCCATCTTTGTAACACAATCAGGATCGCCTATCGAAGGAGATCCAACAACTTCTCCATCAGAATTAATTAAAATCACAGATCCTTTTCCTATCTTTTGCCAATCCGCCATGCTTACTGCTGGTGTCAATCCAAACTTTTCTTTGTATTTCAAAAGTTCATCCCACAAATCTTTATATCTATCAGAGTTGCGATATTCTTCTGGTATGATCTTTCCTCGTGCTTTAGGAATTGGTGTAAGATATTTTACTCCTTTAGCTCCTAGCATATGTCCTGTAAAAAGCACGTGCTCTACATCTTTTAATGTGGAATCGACTAAGACGCTTGCAATATATATTGGTGTTCCTGTTTCGGCCATAAGTTTTATTCCATCAAAGACTTGAGCGTAATTTCCACGTATAAGATTGTGTTTTGTAGGGTATCCATCGATTGTTGATTCAAAATATGCGAGTTTTCCAGTCAATGATTCTGCTATTTTTTCATTAACTAATACTGCATTAGAATCTACAGCTACATGAAAGCCCATATCTTTAGACATATCGACTATGTCTATCAAGTCTTTTCTAAGAAGTGCCTCACCACCAGTAAGATTAACTTTCAATACTCCGGCGTTTTTTAAATTTTTAAGACTATGCTCGATTTGACTTAAGCTCATTTCTTTATGATTAGGAATTTCAGAGCAATATGTACATTTAAGATTACATCGTCTAGTTATCTGAAATCCCACATTTAACGGCCCTATAGTTTTATATTCTCCACCGACCTTTGTTACGCTATACGAATTAGTGGATGGATTATATTTCATTTCAGAATGAACCATTTTATTACCTTAGTATTTGATGCACTTGTTTTTCTAGGTCAATATGTATTGCTTCACCCTTTGAAATCTCAGGTAGGTAAATTGATTTACCAAATTCTTTTTTGAAGAAATATTCTGGAAAATCCTCTACTACCTCTAAATGCGATACTAGAACCAACCCCTCTGCCTTATCTCTGTATTGATTAACTATGCTCATCAATTTATCTTTATCATGGTCACGATAATAACTTTCTTTAGGCGCATCTGTTCCTGACCATAAGTATGGTTCTTGAAAGAATCTTTCTTGACCTGTCAAAATCTGAGATAACACATGTGAACTGCCTAATGCTCTTGGTGCGGTAGATGAAATTATGTATGCTAAATTTCCACTAAGTATATTTTGGATTTGCGCTCCAATTCTTTCCATTTGATTAATGCCGTGTTGGTTGATTAAATCATCACTTCCGTAATGTCCGTGTCTTGCTATAAACAAATGCTTCATTTTATTTTCCCCCGTGTTCATACATTTCATTTACTGTTTTAAGAGTCTGAATTAGAAATTGTTTTTCTTGTAAACCTTTCTCACCACATTCTTCTGCCATATTGTAAGCCATTCTAGCAGGAGTATGTTCCGTAAGAAAACTCATTGAATCTATTTTGTGCATTAATACTCCTTTGTACATCTCTCCACCTATGAACGTGGCTGTTTCTAGAGCATAAGTCATTACAAAAGTCGACAAACTCTGAGCTTGCATGAATATTTCGGAGTTGTTTTTATGGTTTGGATCATAAGAATTAATTATGCTCTCTAACTCCTTACCCAAGATTTGAAATTGTTCTTTATCCTTACTTTGGAATGTCTTTTGCATCATTCCAAAAAATTTTGTTGTTATATCCGAATCATATATTGACATACTCATTTTATTTCCTCCGTAGTTTCAAGTATAGCTATAACTAGCTCTGAAAAATCATACTGCTACGTCGCCTCTTATATGTGGGTGTGGATCGTATCCTTCTATTTTTACATGTTCAAATTTCAAAGTATTGATGCCTGCTTGTTTATCTAGGATTAATTTCGGCAAAACTCTTGGCTCTCTAGCCAATTGTTCTATACACTGTGGTACGTGATCCAAATAATCTGGTTCTGTGAATCCTGAGGATCTCAACATATCTGTAAGTTCTTTATGCACAGAAATGTAATCTTCACGTTTGTTTACGCCTCTAACCATTCCTTTTAATGTTTCAAGATTTTTCTGATAGAATTCTCCTCTTTTTCCTGCTCCACAATATATATGCAAGTCTCCAAATGTATGCACAAAAAATCCTGCTTTAAGTCCTGTTTCATTAGCAATCAATTCCGTCAACAATGCGTATTGGGATTTATTGAACGGAACTCCTAAGAATATATCTGCAGAACGTTGATACATAAGCAAGTCAAGTTCTTTTTCTCCTTTTCTTTCGTTGACTTCGATGTGGTATAGAACGTGGCATGGTGGTAAAGCCATTTTATTTATTTGTGCAACATTCCATGCACTAACAATATTTTGTCTAGAGTTAGGATTTGTTTTGACTTTATTAACAGCATTTTGAAGTTGATCTATGTGTCCTGAATTGTAATCAGGCCATGACCTCCACTGATATCCATATATAGGTCCGAGCTCTCCTTCTTTATCAGCCCATTCATTCCATATGCGAACACCATTGTCCTGAAGATATTTAACATTAGTATTTCCGCCTAGGAACCATATTAATTCATGTATTATTGATTTTGTGTGAAGTTTTTTTGTAGTCAATAATGGGTAACCTTCTGAGAGATCGTATTTTGCTTGCGCGCCAAATATTGAAATAGTGTCTACTCCAGTTCTGTTTGGTTTATACACTGTACTTTCATCTTTTAATATTGTCTCTATCAATCCTAAATATTGTTGCATTGTTATCCCCCACTAAAACTACTTTGAAGAGATAACAACATTTATATATAAACTAATATTGCTTTATTTTAGTTCAAATACGTACTATTTGAGGATATATTGATACAATGAACAAAATTATAGATGCTTGGGATGTCAAAATACTTTCCGAGATAGAGTTTGATTATAGAAAATCACATCAAGAGATAGCTAAAAAACTTAAACGTTCAAAAACGTTCGTTACCTATAGAATAAAGAAGATGGAAGAAGAGGGTTTAATAAAGTATCAACCTCTGATTGATTATTCTGCATTAGGCTACACTTATTATCGTGTAATAATTGAAACAATACTTGACAAAACCGAGATTGTAAAATATATTAAAGAATCAGTAAAAACAATATGGCTTGTAGAAAAATATGATCAAGAAAATTTTGTATTAGTGTTTGCTGTAAAAACATTTGGAGAATTTCAAGAAGCATGGGAACAATTATACGAACGAATAGCTCCACACGTTTTATCTAAAAATATCTCTTTAGCATATAGAGTTTATCATATGCCTATGACTTTCTTGACAAAACATTCTAGATATGATTATTATATTACTGGTGCATCAAGTCAAAAGAACATGACTGCACAAGAAGAAAGTGTTGTCGATTATCTTACAAAAAATCCGACAATTGCATTTAAAGATTTGGCAAAGAAAGTACGTGTTAGTCAAAACACTTTAAAAAAATTATTGAACAACCTGAAACAAAACAAAATTCTTCTAGCATTCCAGACGCTAATTGCTAGAGAATTGTTGAATATACAACATTATAAACTTTTTTTGTCGTTCGAATTTACAAATAAAAATAAATTGAAAGTTGTGGAGTTATTAAAAAATAATCCGAATGTTGTTTATATAACTGAAACAAGTTATAGTTATGATTTAGAATGTGAGTTATACACTTTTGATAATGCCTCTTTCGAAAAAATCATCAAAGATCTAAAGACATCCTTTCCGTTTCGGAGAATTGTAATTTCTCAAATGAAGTCTGAGGAAAAGCTGTCGTAACTGGAGGATACACTTTACGATCATATCTTGCACGATAAATAAATGATTTGATTGCATCTTGTTCTACACCTATTACCTGACTATTTCTGTATATGAATCTTCCGTAATGATGGGGATATAGTGGTTTCAGTGTGATATATGCTGTTAGACCTGAATTTACAGTTTTTCTTGCTGGCGAGGAATAAGTCTCATATACAAAGTCATTACATTTATTTTTTGCATCTTCAATCCATAACCCGTGTTCGAAATTACGCAATTTTAAACTCATGTCCGTGCCAGAAAAATTTATCTCATTAGGCTTCGGAATGTATAGGTTATTTGCAAAATTAAATACTAAAAATTCAAAAACTCTATCGTAAGATACTGCTCCAGAAAAACCTATGTATATTCTTGGTTTAAAGATTTCTTCCTTTCCATATGTATCTACGACATGTTTGTTAAAATTGTACTTTTTTCCGTTAAATGTTATTGAAGGATTTATGTCGGTTAAGTAAACAGATTTTCCGTACTCGTTATATTCGGATTCTAATGTTCCTCCGAGTATTCCTTGAAGTCCTGATTTTTCCATGTAGTTTTTAAAAAATGATTCGACTTCTTCGGGATACGCTTCTTTACTGTTAACATTATGTAACTCTAATATTATCTCGTCTTTTGGGAGAGTCATTGAAGAAAGAAAACCGGTAAGTCCTCCATCATGTTGGAATGATAAACCGTTAAAATTCAAGAAAACATTCTCAAGACCGAGTATTATATTCTTAGGATAGCGTCCTTTTATTTCTCTATACTCGCTAAAATCCACGTTTTCAATTCTGTTGTTTATTGGTATAAAGCTGTGTTTACCTCTACCTCTGGCATAAAATAGTTTCTGTGCCTCACGCAATTTTTCTGTATTAGAATCTATTCCAAAAATGTTTATTATATTTTTTTGGGCAGCTTTTGGGAGGCTATCAACAATTTTTTTTAATCTTTGACCGTCGTATGTTCCGCAATCAAAAATTATTGCAGGCTCGTCTAATGATGTTGTAAGCATTTTTTTTACAAATAGATTTTTTTCAGTTTGATCTCTAGCAACATCCGTATTTTCATAACCTGCATATGCGAATATAGTAGACGTTAATTGATGTGCTAACGAATAATACGGTGGGTTTAGTAATTTTTTCCCATGCCATCCAACTTGTCTGTGCCAATCATCGTGAGGCTTATCGATAGCATCAAAAAATTCTTTCAAATGTGCTTCGTTCATATTCTTGTGAACATAAAGAGATTTAAAAATCTTTTTATATGTACTACTGTAGTGTGATTACAACGTCTGATTTAATCTAACAATTACATTTATAAAGAAGTATTTACTCCCTATATCTACGCGATAGATAGTTTGGTTTAATCGACGAAACTATGCTGGAGGCAAAAATTGTTTCTAGATTCTATCGTAATATTATTAAAATTATTAAACATATA
>JANNSE010000103.1:0-9387 GCA_031402215.1 Candidatus Woesearchaeota archaeon
ATTAGCACATCCACAAGGTGAAATATATGCTGTAAGAAACGGTCCTAATTTTGATGGTGGCGCAGTGATTCCGAATTGGGGATCAGTAACATGTGCTAGTCAAGCAAACATACAAGCAGAAGATACACGATTAAACGTAAATGAATCTATTGATGAAGATGCTGTAAACAGAACATTTGTTGTTGGAGGAGCACCGGATCAATTAGCAAGATACCCTATAGGTTCTTATTCGCATCTAGACGAGCATCCACAATTCTGGGTAGCAAATCAAAGTATTGCAGCAGATTCATGCGCTCAAGCATCGATGTATAATAATTCATGGGAACCTTCACCATACTTTAAAGAAGTATTATTAGAGGACTCTAATGGTGCAAATTACATAATATATACTGCAATAATTGCACACACAGTATTACCAAATACAGATGGAGCTGAATTCAACGGTTTCAACGGTGCCGGTGTAACATACGACTTCGAAATGATGGTCGGTGAAGACGGTCACGGTATAGAAGACGGCGGAACTGCAACAACTTCAACGTATTGGTTCTACTTGGAGTTAGATTAAATTTTTTTATCTTTTAACTATTTTAGGCAGCTACGTATGCCTAAAATAGTCTACTGTTCATCAAATGTTCATCAAAAAACTGTTCAAAAAATCATCAAACATCAAAATTCATCGACAAATTAACACAATCATTGATATCAACAAATATTGACGATAATCAATAAATTAATGCTTAAAAATTAACGCTAACCGAGAGAAAAAATGAAAGCTCAAACTAAATGGTTCTTCATAGGATTGATAGGACTATTAATATTCTCAGAGTTAGCTTTCGCTCTACCTTCTGGTTCAACAATTAACTACGTATCTAATAGCAGTGCTACTTCATCATTGTATAATAGATCCGCCGATATGCCGGGAACAATTACAACGGTGGTATTAAGTGCTAATCAGCAGGATTTCAAGTGGAAGGCTTATGTTGGAAACGTCACTGGTAAAGTCGCCTTAGCAGATGCTCTTGGATCCTCTATTTATGATTGGAATCTAGGAACGGCAGGAGGCGGTGAAGTTTATGTTTCAAGATTTTCTAATATTAATTGGCTTGCTATTGATTGTGCTAACGCTGCTTCATGGAATGCGGAACATACTGCTTTAGGAATTACTGGAACAGCTGCAGATAGTATCAATAATACATTTAATTATACTACTCATAAAGCAATAACTGTTGCTACCAATCCTGCAAGAAGTAATTGTCAGTCTACTGCAACTTACGTCAATGGTCAACAAAGTAACAATCCTATGAGTGCTACAGCAGATTTTCAAGAAGTCTTATTGAGAGATACTGCAACTGGCGGAGATCATATGATATATTCAACGTTTATTGAATCAGCACAAACAGGTTTTAATGGTTTAACTTACGATTTTCAGATAATTGTGGCAGAGAACGAATCTATAACGAGCGGCCCTGCAACTACCTACTTCTTTTGGGTAGAGTTGGGATAAAGTTAAAATCTTCATCCCATGCGCGCAAGCGCGTGCGGAGATTTTAACTATTTTTTATTTTTTTAAGTTTTCTAGTTTGACTTTTGAATTTTTTGGCTAGATTTTTTTAGATTGATTTCTATTCTTGTTGTTTTTTCTTTCAATACATCTTTTTACACCGTTTTTATAGATTACTACATAATAAGTAAATATTAGCTAAAAATATGATAAAATATATAAACACTTATTACAAGATAAGTATTAATTGATTTGGTTAAAGGTTAGATGAATAGCATATCCTCTTTGCAGAATAGTTTGTTATACGATAATTCTACTAGTTTATCGACTAAATCTATTCGTTATAATGTACAAGCGCAAGACGTACGAGTTTCTATTATCGAAGAAAAAATTCTACCTTTAAGCATACTAAAGAATAATAGTTCATTAGAAGTTATCGTCTTATATTTGAAAGAAATTTCAGGTCTAAAATTTAACCAAATTGCAGAATTATTAAACAGAGATCAAAGAACTGTTTGGGTAACATATGCAAATGCAAAGAAAAAGAAGATAGTTCTCGACTTAAAAAACACTTCTAAGTTAACTCTGCCTATTAATATGTTTACTTCTAGAACATTCAGTGTTCTAGAGACAATCGTATTCTATTTACGAACAAGCCAGAATCTAACCTTTAACCAAATATCTGACTTGTTAGGTAAAAACTATCGTACGGTGTGGACGGTGTACAAGAGGGCACTAAAAAAATTAGATAATGAACAGTAAAAGATTTGATTGGATAGGGAACGAAGAGAAACAGAAACTCTTAGCTAAGAATATATTCACGATATTACTTGTGATTATGTTAGGTTTAACTATCCTCTCGAATGCTACAGCAATACCTGTTGGACCAACAATTTTATTCAATTCAACATCTAATGCAACTCAAAAACCTGCCGCGGCTATAACCACTGCTGGAGGATCGTTTACAACATTGTTATTGAATACTACTGGACAAACATATAGATGGAAAGCTTACGTCGGTAATGTGTCTGGAAAATTAGCTTTAGCAGATGCCACTAATATTTCTATATTTGATTGGACTGTGACTATTGTGACTGGAGAAGTTTATGCTACTAGGAGTAGTGCCGCAGTAGATTGGACAACAATGAGTTGCGCAGATCCTACTCTTATAGATAATGAAGATACTTTCATGAATATGTCTTTAACTAGTCCAGACACGATAAATAACACGTTCAATAGAACAATACATAAATCGTTCTACGTCGGTGCTACTAGAATAGCTAATAGTACTTGTAGATCTGTTGCTACATATGTTAATGGGGTTGCGCAAGCACCTACTGAGAATGCTGTGTTCCAGGAGATATTGTTAAAAGATGGTTCATCTAACCTGATATATACTGCTTTGATGAATGAGAGTACAATAGGATACAACAATCAAAGATATGACTTCCAGATGCTCTTAGCTGAGAATGAGTATAATCCTACGCCGACAACGTATTATCTATATGTGGAGTTGATATAAGATGATTTTATTTTTTAATTTTAATACTTTTTTCTTAAATGGTGTTTGTGGCTTGAGGCAACAACTATTTCAGTAATTACTTAACTACTGAACAATATTAATTACAATAGTTTATATTGTTATTGTATGAAACGAAATATTTAAATATAACTTTGCGTAGCATCATATTCTATATTTTATCATATACGACATCCTGCTCTAATAGCATATGACGCCAATCAGTTCAAAATTCGCGACACTTGTTGTTAATTTTGAGTGCTGTTGGAGAAAAAGCCACAGTAAGCGTTAGAATAACGCAAAACTGCTCTTTTAGAACGCGTGAGGGGTTTTTTATTTTATTTTCCTTTTTACCCATTTCTATTTATTTGATCTTTATTTCTACTTATTATTTTGTGGTTTTTTTATTTCATATTTCTTCTGGAGTATTTTTATTTTTTTAAATTATTTTTTTAAGACTTGTAAACAACTAATTCAGTGTTTAATTAAATACTGTATTCTTTTAGTTATTGTACTTATCATGGTTAAGTTAGGAAACGAAAGGTTTAAATATAACTTACGCCCTAGATATATTAAGATACTAAATCGTATACTAAACTACAACGATTTTGTCGTCAGAAAATTAAAACATTTAATCACAAAGCAATGTTGTGTTTTTGGATCCTCCTAAAAACTGAAAACACAACCGTTCGCCTTTCAACTGTTCATCAAAAATTACTAACTGAATAATATCAATTACACATCATCAATTACAATCAAGAATTAAATTGGATTAACTGTCAAGGATTGTTTGGAAAAACTGTTTGGAACTCAGTGGTGGAGACGTTATTTTAGATAGATGTCTCTATGCACTTCTGAGTAAGCGTGGATACTTATGGAACAAGAGACACTGTTTACATCCTCTAAGTGGGACATACTAAAATGCTTGGAGGCAGGGAAGAGGTCGCCAATAGATTTGGCTAAAGAAACAAATACTTCTGTAGCTAATATTTCTCAACAATTAAGACTTCTAGAATTAGCAGGATTCGTAAAGAGTGAAAGAATATCAAATAGAGATAAAGGTTTGCCTAGAATATTATATTCCGTTTCAGATAATCATTCTTACATTGTTGCTTCTACTCCGGGTTTTGTTGATAAAAAATTCTTAAAATTACAAGAATATCAAAAATGTACTCTAAGAATTTGGTTCTTAGATAATTCTAATCTTCAAAGATACTTAGAGAGATTTTTTTGGACTATAGAAAAACATCTAGAAAAAATTGATGTGATAACTATGGACTCAAAAGATTTCAATAATGTGAAAGTAGGTTTAGTAACGAACAATGCAGAATTAAAGAAACTTAAGGATGTATCTATTGAGGGCGTAAATGGTCCTGTTAAATTTTCGATTACTTTTGTAAAAGAACAAGATTTGAAAAAAACATTATCGAATCATTATATTATACATGATCCGAAAAATTTGGTGAGAGGTTAGGTGAATAAAATGAGATGGCTAAAAATATTCGGAGTATTATTGTTGAGTATATTATCTGTTTGGACTGTTACAGCAGAGCCGACAGGTCCTACAAATATAAATTATCAAACCAGCAGTAGATACTCGATTTCTCCTGCTCTCAATGCCTCAGCCATTGCAGGTAATACTACAGAATTAGATTTCACAGCTAATGCTACTACTGGCACTTGGCAAGGTTACTACGGTAATATTAGTGGGAATATCTTATTAGGTAATTCAAATAATAACACGATGTATAATTGGTCTAGCGCTTCACCAAAAGGAGAAATTTATGCAACTGTATCGGGACTTCCTAACTGGGCAGCTATAGCTTGTGCAACTGAAGCTCAGATTAATCAGGAGGATACGGACCTTGGTGTTAATCAAACAACAGATCAGGATTCTGTCAATAGAACTTTCCTAAATACAACATCATTAGACACGTTTTATGTTGGTCCGCAACTCATTGATAGTGGTGCACAAAATTGTTACGCTGTAAATCTTAATGATGAAACAGGTGCACCTTCAGCAGATTTTCAAGAAGTATTGTTGCACGATGATGCTTCAGCATTAGTATATGCTGCATTAATCAAACAAGATACAACCGGTTTCGATAATAATCCGCATGATTTCCAAATGATTGTGGGAGAAGACGGACATGATGGAGATACTAGTCCTACAACATATTACTTTTATGTAGAGTTAGGATAAAGATTAATCAGAATAAAAATTATATGAAAGAATTAGCAATGACGAGAAATTTGTAAAATATCAACAAAATAGACGAATCAAATGAGTGACTACAAAAGTGTTTGGAATGTGAACATCCGCAGATCGGGAATGAGCTTGTTACTGATAGTGCTACTTATATTTTTATTATCAGCATCATTCGTAGCTTCAGCGCCATCTGCACCTGTAATTACTTATAGTTCCAATACTACTTATGTTTCAGGAACTGTAAATAGATCTACTGATGCAAAAGGAACTATAACTACAATTACTTTAGATTCCAAACAACAGGATTTCAAGTGGAAAGCTTATGTCGGAAACGTTTCAGGTACTTTGGCTTTAGCAAATACTGTCGGTACATCTATTTATGATTGGGCTGCAGGTACACCAACAGGAGAAATTTACATTTCGAGATTTTCGAATATTAATTGGGCTGCTATTGATTGTGCTATTGCTGCTTCATGGAATGCGGAACATACTGCATTGGGAATTACCGGAACAGCAGCAGATAGTATAAATGCGACATTCAATTATACTACTCATACGGCTATAACTGTAGGTACTAATCCTGCAAGGAGTAATTGTCAGTCCACTGCAACATATGTTAATGGTTTACGAAGCAATAATCCTATGGGTCCTACAGCAGATTTCCAAGAAATATTATTAAGAGATACTGCAACGGGTGGAGATCATATGATATATGCTGGTAGAATTGACGATAATACTGTAGGTTATGACGGTGCTAATTATGACTTCCAGATGATAGTTGCTGAAAATGAATCTGCAACAATTCCAACCACGTACTTTTTTTGGGTAGAACTAGGATAAATTATGATTAAAAAATAAGAAATTAGCGAAAAATAAACACAAAAAATAAACAAAAAATGATTATTGAAAATTAAAGGTTGATAAATATGAAAAAAACTACAAAAGCAATAATGTTAACAACGTTCATGTTGTTAGTTTTAACTGCAATATTTATTATACCTATGGGAATAGCTCCGCATACTAATATTGGTACTAATTATAAAAACGTAACCGTGTGGACTCAAGTAAATATTACTCATTCAAGACCTGAAGTATTGAATGTAACTATTTATGAAGCACCATATAATATTACTCTAAAAAATATTACTATATCTGCAGGTAGTACTAAACAAATTTATTGTAATGCTACATTAAGAAGCTGGAACGGTTTTAATGATATAACTATTGTTAATTCAACATTGTGGCACGTTCCTACTTCCACGAGTAATAGTACAGATAATAATAATTCGCACTATACTAATGCAAGCTGTTACTGGAATACAAGTAATGCTCCTGCGAATAATTATACTGGATGGTATGTGTGTGTTTATGATGTATTATATTATGCTAACAATGGTACATGGGGATGTAATTTTACTATCGAAGATTCATGGAATTATACTAATTATGGTAATGGATCGACTATTTTCCTGCCTGTTTATGCTTTGAATCTTACTGATGGTATTGATTATGGTGGAGCTGCAGTTTACGAATATACAGGTAATAAAACTGCAAACATTACCAATATTGGTAATATGAATATTAACATTAGTGTTGAAGGTTATGGTGCAGTAAGAGGAGATGGATTAGCAATGAAGTGTAGTCTTAATGGTAACATTACTGTTGCTAATGAGAGATTTGCAACTTCAGATGTTAATTGGACTACAAAGACTCCTTTAGTCGGTACTGCAGGTGGTGTAAGAATTCCTGGATTAACTATGCCGAAACAAACTAATGATAGTTTAGTTGTGAATACTACTTATTGGCAAGTATATATCAATGAAACGTTTAATCCTGCCGGTAATTGTACAGGAAACATAATATTCACAGCATTAGCTCCTTAAGTTTATTGTATTTTTCTTACTTTACTTCTAGATTGAATTCTTATATTGGCTTTTGGATTAATCTATTATAATATCTTTCTTATTGGTTTTTCTGCTTAGTTTTACTGGAATTACTTCTTAAAAAGTAAGTAAAAATATAAGTAGTTTAATAAGTAAAATTTATAAATGCTGTAGGCTAGAAAGCACTATGGCTGTAAGTCTAAAGCGTAAATTATATTCTAGAGGGGGTAGTTTCGAGACCACTATTCCTATACAATTGTTGTTCTCTTTAGATCTCGAAAAGAAGCACGATGTTAAATTTGAATATGATAAGAAGACAGGCAGATGGTATGTCGAGTTTGAGGAAAATAAAACTAAATGAAATTATACCGAAATACTGGAATGTTAATGTTTGTAGCAATGATTTTTGTAGTTTTATCTATAGTTGTTATTTTCGATGATGCTCAAAATAATTCTATCACTGGCTACAATATTGTTAATACTAAAGTAGAAGTTATCCCGATCATATTCAAAAATTGCTCATTTCATTTATATCCTGGATGGAATATGGTTTCATTTTATTGCTTAGGAATGTTCGCTGATAGATCGACTGTATTAAGTTCAGTTAGTGATTCTTATGGCGCAATATTCAAATATCAGGGGTTTGATGCTGCCGATCCTTGGAAGAGTTATAATCCTACTTTACCAAATTGGACCGTACAACAATTAAATAATATGGATAGAGTCTCAGGATACTGGATTTATATGTATGAAGACGCAGATTACGGCTATGGTGGAGTGTATTCTGACTCTATAATCTTGTTAAATAAGGGATGGAATTTTATAGGTTATCCAAATACTAATACTGTTAATGTTACAACAGGTCTAAATGGCATACCTTTTAGTGTTGTAAAGAATTATATTAATACTAAGATTGTTCCTGATTGCTATAACATTACTGGTAATATAACAGGTAATATAACCGGTGTCATTGTTAACATCACTGGTAATATCACAACCATTTGTAATTATAATATTACTACTGATACTTGGTTGATTCACGTTAATGGAAGTTCATCAAATACTCTAGATCAATTTGAAACTTATAGGGGTTATTGGTTAAATGTAAGTAGTGCTTCGCAATGGAACATTGTAAGATGAGTGTAGGATAATTTGAAAACCTTAAATCGAAATTAATGCTAATTTGAAACTAAACATGAATAAAATTAATATTTTTGGAATGATGATATTTGCGTCCTTAGTTATTTTTATATTCGCTTCTGTAGTACAAGCACATCCTCCTATGCCTACAGAATTTTATGGTACGGTGAGATATTATAATGCAGAAGCCGCAACGGGAACAATAACTGCGTATGCTGGTATAACTCCTTGTGGAACTTTTACTATTGTGAATCAAGGTTATTATGGTGTCTTGTCTTGTCTTGGTCGAGATAATGAAGACAGTAATAGCACTGGCGCATTAGAAAATGCAATAATAACTTTTAGATATAACAATGATCCGACAACAGCTACTGGTGATAATACATTTAATTCCGGATATTTTAAATTTGTAAATATTACTTTTCCAGTAGTATTTTGTGGAGATGGTTTTTGTGATGCTTTAGAAAATTGTCAAATTTGTGAAATAGATTGTAATTCTTGTAATTTTACTGGAAATACTTCACAGAATACTACTACTAATGGTACGGGTAACATAACTACTCCTCCAGGTCCGCCTACTCCAGGAGGAGGTCCTACTGCAGGCGGTGGTGGAGGCGGTGGAGGCGGTGCCGGTGGTGGGGGCGGTGCAGGTACTGGCGGAGCAGGTGCAGGAGCTCCTGCAGGAGAAACTCAATGTAATGAAAATTGGAGATGTTTAAATTGGACTGATTGCTCTATATTAGGTATTAGAAATAGAAATTGTACTGATTCAAACAGTTGTGGCTCATATAATAATAAACCCAAAGAAGTAGAAGAATGTGCTTATTTAGGGACGTGTTTCGATAATCTAGTAAATTGTCATGATACTAAATGTGAGGAAGGCATAGATTGTGGCGGTCCCTGTGAGAAAAAATGTCCTATTATAGAACAACCACTGGTAAATATTTCTATAAAATTGCCTACTTTTGAAATTCCTAAACATGTTTGTGAAAGACACATAAAATTCAATGATTTAGCATTATGGATATTTTTAGCCATAGTATTCTTATCGATTTTAGGAAGAATGGTCTATACTAAAATGCATATCAATAAGCTTCGTAAAAACGAGACTCTTACACCTTTGGATAGATCTAAG
>JANNSE010000104.1:0-7984 GCA_031402215.1 Candidatus Woesearchaeota archaeon
ACAAGAGATCCTTATGATGATATAAAATTCTTAGAAGAAGAAATTGATTTTTGGTATCTAGGAATACTAAATAAAGGTTGGGAAAAATTCGCAAGGCAATTACAACAAGAACACGCAGATCCATGTAAAGCATTAGGAAAACAATTATCAGGATTAATGGTTACTGAAGAAATGGTCGAGGATGTAGTAAAAAAATTACGTCTGCCTAAAGAAAACGTAATGACTTGGAAAGATACTGATTTAATGGATATGGCTAGAGAATTAAGAAAATTAACTAAGCCAATGATAATTGCAGCAAACAAAATGGATATTCCGATTGCTCAAGAAAATTATACTCGAATAAAATTTGAGCATCCTGAATTAACAATTATTCCTTGTAGTGCAGAATCAGAGTTAGCATTAAAAGAAGCCGCCAAACATCAATTAATTAATTATGTTCCTGGTGATTCAGATTTCGAATTTGTAGATGAAGGAAAATTGACTGAGAAACAGAAATTTGCATTAAACTTTATTAGAGAAAATATTTTAAAGAAAGTCGGCTCTACCGGAGTACAAACTGCAATAAACGCAGCAGTACTTGATGTATTAAAGTATATTGCAATATTCCCTGGTGGAGTAAACAAGTTAACAGACCAGTATGGGCGAGTACTTCCAGATTGTTTCTTAATGCCTCCAAATTCTACAGCTCTAGATTTCGCATTTAGATTACATACGGATTTTGGAAAACATTTCATAAAAGCAATAGACGTTAAACGTAAATTGCCAGTAGGAAAAGATTTCCCATTAAAACATCTAGATGTAGTAGAGATACATAGTGGAAAGTAATTCTAGAATTTTATTTGATGTTCTTCAAATTTTATCTACTTAATTATTATCTTCAATATTTCTTCAGATTTCTCGACGCTAAAATCGGCCTTTCCTTTTAGATCAGAACCAGTTACTCCCCACATTACATAGATTGTTTTTGCTTTCACAGATTTTCCCGAGAGTATGTCTTCTTCTTTGTCTCCAATCATATAATCTGCGCCATCTAAGTTCTTCTTAGCCATTTCTACAATGTCTTTTTTAGAATATTTTAAATCAGGAGTATTACCATAGACTTTTTCGAAATACATTTCCATATTTAATGTCTTTAGAGAATGTCTTATCAAGTCAGATCTTAATGTGGATGCAATAGCAAGTTTATGTCCTTTAGCATGTAATTTTTTTACTACCTCAAGCATTCCATCATATAATGCTTTTCCTTTCATCTCATGCATTACTCCAAGATAATGTAGTTTGAATATGTCTGTCATAATTGTAGTTAATTCTTTTTCATCAACAATTCCGGTATACTTAGAAATCAATTGTTTATTCAACTTATAATGATCATTAGTCTTTTGGGCTTCCTTAAACCACTTAGGATCAATAGTTTCACCTAATGTTTTGAATCTTCTCATAGAAGCTTCTGCTGCTACATCTGGTTTAGCAATCGTTCCATCCCAATCGAATAATATTTTCATTTAATCTCCAAGATTTATTATCATTAATTATTTTATCTAATCTATCACAATCTTATCGCCGTATGCGTCTTCGACAATGTGTTCTTTACCTTTGAACTTATGTCTGATTGGCTTCAATAAGATATTTATTTCTTTAGCAACACCTGATTTTAAGTCCATTGGATGTACTTTTTTAGAAATAAATGCATCATGTAGTTCTTCTTTTGTTTTGAATGACATGTTTCCGCCGAATTTTTCAGGTCTTTCAATTATGAATTCTTCGCCAGCATCTTCTTTTTGTGTCATGATAACTGTTTCTGCAAATTCTAATACTCCATTCTCAGGATTGCCTTCCTCACAGAATGCTCCTTTAAATTTGTCTTTTATAGTCTTTTCATCGTCTAATAAATCTACTTTTGAATTCTTAATTGAACTAGACATTTTACCTTCTGCAGTAAGCCCTCTGATGAATGGAATCATTAATTCAACTCTACTTCTATATTCCATCTGTGGCAAGAATTCTCTAGCGAATACCAATATTTTTCTTTGATCAATTGCACCCATTTGCATATCTACTTCTAAATATTCTTCATCTAATGCTTGCATTATAGGATATATTAATCCAGAAATTTTAGGATTATCTCCGCCTTTAACGACTTCGCTTGCTGCTTTTGTAGCATCTCTTACGCTTGCAAGTGTTGACATTTTAAGAACATCCATCATATATTTCTTATCTAATTCAAATTCTGATCCTTTGACCATTTCAAAATGTTTTAGATCTGCACCCATAGCTTCAATCATAGCAGGAATCACAATTTCGTAATATTTGTATCTCTTTTCAAGAAGATCCCACGGAGTATTATCTAATGCGCCATGAATGTCTGCTAATAGAACTTTAACTTTGAATCCTGCTTTAAGTAAGTCTGCTAATTTTTGTACCCAAGCGAAATATCCTATGTGAGGTCTTCCAGTAACAGAAGTTCCAATATAAACTACAGGATGCTTTTTTGTTTCAAGCAACTTAACCAATTCTTCCTCAGTAATTATCTCCTGAGTATTCCTCTTAATAAGCTTTAATTTGTCTTCGATTTCCATGGTCATAGAACCTCGCTTCGGTTTTAATAGTTTATGATAATGAACTTGTAGAATAAAAATAATGATAAAAAATTAGCGTATTACCACTTGTGATACATATGTAGTACTGCTCCACCGAGTAATGCAGCTAATATTACTTTACCAATTACGCCTAAGCCTATTAATGGCTCGAAATCTTCAGCAATTACGTTGCCTGTGATTGCTCCACCAGCGTCCAAATCTGCTACTGTCGTAGATGTTTGCGCACTTGATCCTGTTAATATATAGACCACAGCAACAACTGCTACTATGCCAACAATCGCTAAAATATATACTGGTGTTTTATCTTCCATCATCATCCCTCATTTTATTAAATTATGTTTACGTAAATATTTTGTATAGAGCTCGAATTCTCTAGAGTTCTTGAATCTTTCAAGTTTATCGGCAGGCAATTGTATAATCCAATTGTGTAATCCATGCAATAATTCTCTTAATTCTTCATCACTCATTTGTACATCAGGATTATTACTCATTACAGCATCTTCGTATTCTCTTTCTTTCTCTTCTTTATCTGAGAAATTTAGTTTTTTGAAGAATTTTTTTAAAACTCCTTCACGCTCTTGGTCTAGCTTTTCATCAACTACTTCTTCAATAGCATCTATTTCTTCAACTTGTTTTTCCATCGCTTCAAGCTCTTGCTTATCGCCAGGACTTAACTTGTGTTGCTCTTCGCCTTTCACATGTTCTAACTCGTGTTTTATGGCTGACTCTATCTCTTCATCGTGCTTAGGCTTAATTTTTATTTGATTATATCTCTTCCAGAAAGGCCTATCCTTACGCTCGCTCAAATACGAACCCAAATCCTTATTTATATCTTGCTGACTCATAATAATTCACCAACGCCTCACCCTTCAATCTGTACTCAACTATCTCGCAGGATATTTAAATTTAATGGTTTTAAGGGTCGTCAAGCCAATATCAATTATATACGCAGATAAAGATTAAATTTATAAATACCTATTGTGGATATATTCCAGAGAGGTGGGTGATGGAGAGTAACGGGCTATTTGTTGATGCCGTTCCAGAAAAGACTTTTTATTTGTCTAACGGTAAGTCTCTTAGAAATCTGACTGATTTAGTTTCTGAGTTAGATGTCATGAGTCAGGAGGACTTTAGGAGTCATTGTAATGACGATAAGGACGATTTTGCTACGTGGGTAGCTGATGCTCTAAAAGCAAGCGATTTAGCCGTTGTACTTAGAGGTGTAATGGACAAAGATGAATACGCCAAAGTTATAAGATCACGATTATACTCTACAGCACATTCTAATCCGACTAAAGAAGAGAAGAAACAATTAGAGAAAGAACTTCCAGATATTATACCAAATATTTCTAAGACTACGACTAAGACTGTTTCTGCTCCAAATGTAAAAAATGTAAAAGTTATTACAAAGATTGTTCCAGAAAAATATCCTGATTACTCTAATGATTTAGCTAAGTTAAAAACAACAATCGATGCTGTGAGTAAAGTAAATTTTGATTTAGTAAAAAAAGTAGATTCTTTAACTAAAACAAATGCAGAATTAAGCAAAAAGGTTGAGGCTGTAGAAAAATTGAATTCCGGTCTCGATACAAAAGTAGATATTGTAAATAAAGTTAATTCTGAATTGGGTAAAAAAGTAGAATCTGTATATAAAATTAATTCTGATTTAAACAAAAAAGCTGACGATATTAATAGGGTAAATGCTGAGTTAAAACAAAAAACAGAGGTATTGGGTAAGAATGTTGCTGACGCACACATAACCACTCAGGTGTCTAAGAATGTTTCAAAATACTTTGAAGATGATGCATTTAAACGTATGCTTATGGATTTATTTAAGCAAAAAATAACTGAATTACATTCTAAGGATAGGGCTGCAGTAAAAGCTGAAATAGATAAAGTAGCCGACTTAAATGCGGAATTAGACAAAAAGTTAGAAGTCTCACTTGCTAATAGAACTAAACAAGTGGAGCTTGCTGCACAATCAAGTGTAAGTGAAGCATTGAAGGCTCATCTAGATACTATTCCTGTCAAGATTGATAAAATTATGGCTCCTAGAATTTCTAGAATGGAGCAAGCCTTTGATAAAAAAGCAGAATCTGTTTCTGCTATAAGTTTAACAAAATATAAGGAAGATGTAACAAAAGAAAAACATGATCTTAAAGCTGTAGCAATGGATGCTATGCGTAGAGAGTTAGAAAAAATATTCAATGATGATGAACATTTAGCCAAGATAGTTGCTAGATATCAGAAGATGTTTGCTGATGGTGCAGAATATTCCGCAAAAATGCACAAAGAATCACAAGAAAAACTTCACGATGAATTAATATTCATAAAAGATAGAATCGCATTAGATTCACAGAATGTTTTAAATAAACAGTTAACTGAGACGATAAAGAAGCAACGTGAATTATTAGATGCTGAATTAGCAAAGGCACTCAATTCAAACAAATACTTTGTCTCTAGATTTGAGAAAGAAATATTGAATAGAGAAAAATTATTGCTAGAATCAGCAGACAGAAAATTAAAAGAGAATTATACTAAACATGACGGCATGCTCGGATCAGAGTATAATAGATATGCTCGCGAGTTAGGCGATTTAAAACACCAATTTGATAAGGATTTCAAGACCAGAGAAGTGCAATTTAATATGTCGATTAATTCTAAGATCCATGAGTCTCTAAATAAAGAATTTAACGATATACTAATGATTCAAAGAAACGAATTATCTAAGAGTATAGGTATTGCAAGAACAAGCGCTATAGATAAGATTGGCTTAGAGTTTAATGAATTATTATCTAAACATAAAGGATTTATGTTAGAGCAATTTAACAAGGCAACAACCGAACAAGCACTATTGAAAGATAAATTTGTTGCCGACTTGAAGGTAGAAGAAGAAAAGATGTTGTTGAAGGTTAAGGATGCAATGCAAAAAGATTTATTATTAACTTTGGGCAATCAACGTGAATTATTGGACAAGGAATTAACAAAAACAGTAACTGCAAACAAATTCTTTGTCGAGAGATTTGAAAAAGAAATAATGGTGATGAATAAGAAACTTACTGATTCAGCAAATAAATCTTTCGAAGAAAATTATGCTAAGCATAATAAGTTAATACAAGAATCGTATGATAAACAATTACTATCATTAAAGAAGATGATTACAGAAGCAGATAATGCTATTACTAATAAAGAAGCAAAAATATATGCTAATTTGAATGCAATAATACCTGCTTCGGTTAGAGAATCTGTGAATAAAGAATTTAGTAGATTAATACTTGACGAAAAGAGAGACTTAGATGTAGAGTTGAAGAAGGCTGAAGAAACTAATAAGAGTATTGAAAAGAAATTCGAAGATACATTACATGCAAAATCAGAAATATTAATTGATAAATTCAGCAAGGATGCAAATACTAGATTCGGAGAATTAATGAAGGCACAGGAACAGAAACTTGCTGACGAATTGACTAGAGCTAATAGATTGTATGAAAGTTTAGAAGGTAAGAAGAAAGACATCGTAGAGAGAACTAACGCATTCTTAGATACTATGCGTGAAACTTCAATGGATAAATTGAAGGACTTAGAGCGCGAATATGGTAAACATTTGAAGAAGGTCTCTCAAATAACAGTCTTAGCGGACAAAGTAGAGATTATGTTGAATGATGTAAAAGAGACTAGGGCTCAAATAAATAACGATAAGAAAATTGTATCCAAAGAGAATAAAGATTATAATGAAGTAATGCACGATTTGACCGAGTTACGTAACAAAATGTCTCAAGAATACAAGTGGATGATTGCTTATCAAGAAAAAACAGCTATTTACAATTTGATACGTCAATGTAGCAATTATATTAAAGCAAAAGACGTGTCAAATGTGCAGTTAACATACAAAAAAATTGTGGGCTTATATTCTAGCGCTCCACTTGAAAAAGATGATAAAACAGAAGTATATGATGCTATATCCGCACTCTTGAAAGAGAGTAAAGCTGCATTTGGTAATTCTCAACAGTAGATAGAAAAGATAAATTCTACTGCACTGGACAGATGGTCGTAAGGTATAATAACTGTTGTTAATTTCCATAACTTGGATTAGTATGAAATTGAACAACACTTTTACACCTAGCAGAAAAGATCTTATTAAAGGTCTAAAATTGCCTGATTCTATGTCTCTTGAACTTGCAGAAATTATAGGAATACATTTCGGCGACGGATGTATGACGCACCATAAAACCACTCATAGAATAATGTACAGTATTAATTCTAGAGACGCGTCATATGCTGATTATATTCATTCATTATTTTTGAAAGTATTTAATATTTCTATGAAGCGTATTGAGTATCCTCATAAGAACGAAATAGAATTATATTATATGTCCAAGAATTTATGTCTGTTCTTTAATAACGTTCTTCTTGTACCATTTAGTCCGAAAATAAATTTGAAAATACCTGAATATATCAGGACTAATCCAGAATATATAATATGTTTTATTAGAGGATTATTTGATACTGATGGATGTTTTACCATTCAAAGAGACGGAAAATATTCCTATAATATGATAAAAATATGTACTGGCTCTAAGTCTTTCGCCATAGAAATAGATTCGGCTCTTAAGTCATTAGGTATTCAATCATATATTTGCAGAAAAAAGATGGGATTCGATGTAGTGATTAAAAGAATAACCTCTTATGAGCGATTTGTATCGCTTATAAAACCCAAAAATACTAGAGGTAATAGAAGTGGGGACGGAGGGATTCGAACCCTCATTAGCCGCTCTGGAGGCGGCTGTTCTAGCCAGGTTATACTACGTCCCCTATAACTACTAGTGTATTAAAATTCTAGAATCTAGGATTATTTATAAAAGTTATTATCCTACTCGTCTAATTCATCATCTTTCAATGCTTGAATCAATGGTATTTGAGAAAAATCTTCATCCATCTTAATCAGGTATTTTTATATTATAAAAGAAATTATTTCTTTCTTGTTCTTCTTTGCTGTTTAGCAAATACTGCAACGAATATGAACAATAATAATACAGCGTATATTACTAGGTTGATGTACCAGCAATATGTATTGTAGATTTCTGTCATTGGTTTCTTTGGAATGTTTCTTACCATTAATGTGAATTCTGGGCTTGTTACACTTCCGCCTAGACTATCGTATGCTGTGATATTTGCATGTTCTACGCCACTCCATCCGTATTCTGAATAGAATGTTACAAGTTTACCGTTACTCACAGGTTTGATATGTTCCATTTCTGTGACTTCATACTTTAATGTTGAGTTTTCTGGATCATAAAAGAATGAGCTAACATCTAAAACATATTTATCGTTTTGCAACCACTCATATGTTAATGTTGAAGCATCGCTTGTTAGATTGTATACTTGTGCTG
>JANNSE010000105.1:0-22875 GCA_031402215.1 Candidatus Woesearchaeota archaeon
GTGGATAATATAGAATGAATCAGTGCTTCAAAAGCACAACATTAGTCATTCCACGTCTCTTACGCTCAATCAAACCTTTGCCTTCCAATCTATCTAGAATACGCGTTATTTTGACTTTAGTCAGACTCAAATCATCAACCAATTGTGATTGAAAAATAGAACCGTTATTTTCTATAACCTTTTCTAGAACTGCGCGCGCTTCTGAATCTAAATCACGTAAAACATCTTTGAAGTGTGCCTTATCTAATTTTTTTGATTCAACTTGCTCTTTTACAATTCTTGTTTCGCGGTGTACTTCCTTAACAACTACCGGATCATCTTTAGCAAAGAATATCAAGTATAATCCCACTATTATAACGAACACCATTAGTCCTATCCCTACATTCGTTTGAAAGCGTATACTACCCCACATAGGACAAGTAGAACCATGACTACAACTAACGTTAACAATATCGGATAAAGACTTATTAAATAACCAAACTAAAAAACCTATAAGTAAAGATATTCCGACTATAATCATACCCACATAACGATTTCTCATAATAGACGAACAGAACCGATGTATTTAAAGGTTATGAAAGGACGAGAAGATTTAGAAAAACGTTTCTCAGAACGATCCTTTAAGCAAATGTCTACCTAACCAAAGATATTCTAAGCCTGAATAGATAGTTATAATTGTAGCAACAAACATCAATACACCGAAATAAGGAATATTAAGTATTACTGCACCTATTGCGAGCATTTGAACCCAAGTCTTAATCTTACCCGACATCTTTACAGGAATATCTGTGTTCTTAGTCAAAGCAAGCATTCTTAGACCAGTTATTAATAGTTCTCTAGCAATAATCGTATAAGCCATCCAAGGAGCCACTCCTCGACCAATTAAAAACACCAATGCAGCACATACTAATAATTTATCTGCAAGAGGATCGAGCATTGCCCCGACAGCACTAACTTCATTACGCTTTCTAGCTATGTATCCATCTAAAGAATCTGATAAGGCAATGATTGCAAATACTACAGTAGATATGATTGCATGATACTTTATGTCGCTTAATAGAACTACAATGAATACTGGAATCAGAAGTATTCTCGCTAAAGTGATTTTATTAGCTAAGTTAGAGATTCCTTTCGAACCATTTAATTTTTTATTTAACTTCTTCATTCTGTCTTACCAACTAATACATTATACCCTTTGAATATATAAATTATTCCAGATAATAAAGTCATTACTACAGTCAAATAAATTAGTATGTCAATCCACAACGCATAATAACTATTAATCGCAGCAAGAATAAAGACTACAAAGGTTGTTAATTGAAACGTTGTTGAAACTTTTCCAAAAATATTTGGAACTAAAGATTTTCTCTGATTCTTACGTAAAAAGAGTAGTCCGCCTAGTAATATAATTATATCTCTAGACAAAATTATTAGACCTACCCAGAGCGGAAAATTAAATGTAATTAATAACGCAACCACAGTACAAAATACTAAGACTTTATCTGCAATAGGATCTAGTATTCTACCAAACTCTGTCTGCATGTTAAATCTTCTAGCAATTTGACCATCAAGAAAATCAGTTATAGAAGCAATTACAATAACAATGAATGCTGCAATATACTTATTGTTTAACAATAAAATCATGAATACGGGTGCAAGAATCAATCTAAGCATCGTCAGGGAATTAGGTATGTTAAATTTGTTCTCTACAATATTTTTCGGTGATTTTTTTATGTGCTTCTTTTTCATTAGTTCACCATTTTTCATTTCTAATACGCAAATAAAATGCTGTATGATTAGATAAGACGTGTAAAAAGAATGTTATTATAATAGAACAAAGGAACAACGTCCATGAAAGTTGAGCATACAAGAGAGGAACTACAAATATATATGCACCAATAACCAAATCAATTTGGTCCCATGGTTTCAAACTTTCTCCAGGATTTACACTTAATCTTCTTTTGAAAAAACTTTCAATTAAATCGCCAGTAATAGCACCAAGACCCATTAACAAACCAAGTAATATGACTATAATATGACTAGTATAATCTATTCCGGGAATACTAATTTGTTGAAAGAAAAAAAATTGATATAAGAACATCTGCAAATATGCTCCGATTATTCCTCCAATCGCCCCAACAACAAATCCTCTACAAGTCTTATTCGTACCGAATAAAGGTTTGCCATCTTTGAACTTTTTTCCTTTATCTACAGGAATATTTAGAAACTCTAGAAACTTAGCTTTTTTTACTAGTGGCGGAGCCATATTAGCAAAATATGCCGGTATCAAGAAGTAAGCGCTTTGCAAGAGCAATAATATAAAATCGTTCATCTAAATCTCTCCATACAGGTATGCTATCCTATATTTATGTCGATTTATTAAGTTTTTGTAGAATTATAGAAAAAGTAATAGAAAGTAAAAAATAAATTAATTTAGTTTAGAACCAACTAATTATATTATTAACATAAGCTTGGTTCAGATGCTTTTTTCCAACTAAAGCGGCAGATACTTCTGATTTAACTTTTATTAGATCTATATGATCAGCCAGTTCTTCTTCTTTAGCCAGAGCGTTAGAAAACTCTGAACTGTACTTACCATAGTTTTCTATTTCAGAAAGTAAATTTTTTAATTTATCAACAGCATGTGCAGTTGTATGTTCATCCTTGTGTTTCTTATGAGCATCTACTGCCTTTAATGCGCTTTCAACAGCAGAATCTAGTTCTCTAAGTTGTTTCAACAAATCCATTGCCCATCTCTTTAATTTCATAGGTTTAGATGCTCCTCTAGGATGTTCAGACATTATATCTACAAGTGTAGAATAAGAAGAGTTGTGTGATACAGCTTCCTTAATAGAATTTTCTACGTGCGTATTCATTTCATTCAAGAATTTATCTGCCTCTTGAACATTTGCATCAGAGAATAACTTAATAGCGCTAAACTTCTTTAGCATTTCAACAGAATATCTAATGTAATCTTTGTGTAAAAACATGTTCTCACCCAGTATACTTTGTATAGTGTCGTTTATAAATTTAGCGAGAATTGTCAGAAAAGTTTTTAAAACAACGCACATAAAATAACTATAACAATGAGAAGAGTATTACCGATTCGAAAAGCGACTTATTTTGCCTCACCAATATATGTACTAGGCATGTTAATCTTTTTCTGGACGCTATTCGATAGTATGATAACATACATCACACCATTAATTTTAGAAAGTCATGGTTTTTCAAATACAATAATAGGATTAATAATTGCAAGTTCTTCCGTGTTTGGAGCATTATTCGATTTTCTGATTTGTAGATTCATCAAAAATACTAGTTTCAGAAGAACACTTTTATTCATGTTAATACTTTGTTTCACATATCCTCTAATATTAGGAACAGCTAATAGCATAGTTGTATTTGTTCTAGCAATGCTTGTTTGGGGTTTGTACTACGACTTTTATGGATTTAGTATCTATGATTACGTTAGTAAATACACAAAAAAAGAAGAACACTCATCAAGCTTCGGAATTATGCAAGTCTTCCGTTCAACCGCTAGCATAATCGCTCCACTACTCGTAGGATTAATACTTGTAGGAGTTATATTTAAGAAAGTGTTTATATGGGCTTATTTTTTCTTAGCAATTGCACTAGCATTATACTTCGTACTTACATATATCACAAAAAGAACTAAGCTTGAATCAGAATCCAAAGAACCAGAGAGAAAAAGAAATACATTAATAGAATTTCACTTATGGAAAAAAATAGGAAGAAAAATTGCATCACCATTAACAATAACATTCTTCTTGTTTTTTATAGAAGCATTCTTCTGGACACTTTCACCATTATATTCTGAAAATTTTAGTATGCCTTTATTCGGAGGAATATTCTTAGCAGCATATAGCGTTCCTATGCTAACAGCAGGATGGCTTGTGAAAGGATTTACGGAAAAGTATGGAAAGAAAAGAACTGCAATAGTAAGTCTACTTCTCGGTTCTCTAACGATGTGCGCTTTCCTAATAATAACGAACCCATACTGGGCAATTGGCGTTGTGTTAATATCAGCATTCTTCTTCGGCCTGGCGTTCCCTTCAATAAGCGGAGCATATGCCGACTATATATCCGAGCAGGTTACAGTAGAAAAAGAGATAGAAACACTAGAAGATGCATCATTTAATGTTGCATACGTTCTAGGACCGATTGTAGCAGGGATATTATCTGACATATTCGGCATATCTAATGCATTTGCAATCTTAGGAATGATTGGACTAATACTAGCAATTACATTACTAATTGTAACACCTAAGAGCATAAACATTAAGATAACGGCAGAAGATTTGAAGTAAATTCTAGAAAATAAAAATTAAAGAAATATAATCAAAAAAATAAAAATTACTTAATCGTTCTCTATTCTTGGTGCAAGGATGAATACCATTTGTATTTTGTCTAATTCCTTGTACTCCAATTTTAGAGGATAATCTTTACTGAATTGTATATGTACATTACTGCTTATCTTTGAGCCTTGAATCATTTTCTTCAAGTATTCAATAGAATATTTTGATTTAACTTTCTCTGCAGTTTCTATATGTACATTATCTTCAGATTTAATGTCAACAGTTGCTTTTCCTGTGTCTCCAGTTGCGCTTACAATGAATTTCTTATCTTCAGACTGGAATGTTACTGATTCAGCAACAATCTCAACATCTTCAATAGCATCATTCAGCATACTTGATGGACACTTTATTGTAGTCTTGAATTTTAAATCTGGTTCCTTGTGATCCTTTTCTTGTTGATCAATTAAAGGTAAGTAGAATGTTCTTACTGTTGAACCTGTTAATACTAATTTCAACTTATTATCTGATAACTCTAAAGTTAGATTATCGCTACCCTTGATTCTTCTCAAAACTTGCTTTAGATTGTTTAAGTTTATTGCAATGCTTGTTTCTTCTTTAACGCTGTATTCTACAAATGCAGAACTTAATAATCTAAATAAGACCATAGCAACATTTGCTGGATCCATGGCAATCATTTCTATACCATTCTTTCCAACCTTAAACTTAGCTTCTGTTACTAAATCAGAAATAATCGTTATTGGTTCTTTGATAAGCTTTGTTTCAGCTAGTACTAATTTCATATTCAACGCCCCCACATATTATAACATATTTGTTATAAAAAATCACTCTGGACAATCCACAATGATACAGTAGTAAAATCATATTGCTTTAAAAATTTGATTATTGGAGGCTGAAGGATTGAAAGTTAGGGTAAAACCGTCACATGAGCATAACAACAGGTCATAACAACATTTTTAAATTATCATCATAGACTAAAATCATGAAATCAAAACCTAAAGCATCAAAACAAAAATCAAATACATCAGAGACACAATCTTCTAAAAGCGCATCAAGCACATCCAGTAAATCACAAGATATTTGGAATATTAAAGATACGTTAGGCGGACAAAGTTTTGAAGCATTAGTAAAAGAGTTAAAATCCAAATCAGAAACATTCATGAATTATAGAAAGTTATTGAATAACAAGCTGAGTGTGGATAAATTCTTGGAAATATTAAAGTTTATTGAGAACATACACGTTATAGCTGTACGATTGAATGCGTATTGTGAATTAAAATCTAGCGAAAACACGAAGGATGCTGACGCACTAGCAAAAGCATCTCAACTTAAACAAATTAGTTCAGAAATATCAAATAATATTATGTTTTTTACATTGTGGTTTATGCATCTAGACGATTCTAGTGCGAAAACACTTATGAGTGCTAAGCAATTAGAACCATATAACTATTATCTAGAAGAGGTTAGAAGATTAAAAGCATATACGAAATCTGAAGAAATAGAAAAACTATTGAATATTAAAGATACGAATGGTCTTGGCGCATTTAGCGAACTGTATGAAATAATTACAAACGGATTTAATTACCAATTAAATGGAAAAACCGTTACTGAAGAAGAACTTAGAGCTAAAGTTGTTTCTCAAGACCCTAAAGAACGTAAAGATGCATACGATAAAATCTTAAAAAAATTTTCTGAACACAGTACAATACTATCTGAAATATACAAAGATATAGCTATAGAATGGTATAATGATGGAGTAAAAATTAGAGGATATAAAAACTCTATAAATATCAGAAATGTTAGTAATGACGTTACAGATAAATCTGTAGAAGTATTGATGCGAGTAGTTCGTCAAAATGTCAAAGTGTTTAACGAATATTTCAAATTAAAATATAAAATAAATACGCAAAATGGTCAGAAGTATCCTTATTCAAGATATCATCTATATGCACCATTCCCACTAAAATTAACTAAAAAATATACCTATGAGGAATCTAAACAAATCGTCCTAGAAACATTCAAAGAATTTGATATGAGATTCTATAATAATGCATTAAAAGTCTTGAATTCAGGACATATACATTCACATCCAAAACAGGATAAACGAAGCGGAGCATTTTGTGCACCAATGCACAACAAAATAGTGCCTTATGTAATGTTAAATCATACTGATACGTTAAGAGATGTATTCACATTAATACATGAATTAGGTCATGCAATGCATTACCTATTCGCAGAAAATTGTACTAATCTAACATATCATGCAGGAATACCTGTGGCTGAAACAGCATCTGTATTCAGCGAAATGTTACTATCCAAAAAGTTGTTGCGCGAATGTAAAACGGATGCAGAAAAACAATATATTTTGATACAATTACTAGATAATCAATTTGCTACCGTAATCAGACAAACATATTTCACAATCTTTGAACAATATGCGCATACAAAAGTCTTAGAAGGAATAGACGCGGAAGTATTGAATACTGAATGGTATAATACATTAAAAGAACAGTTCGGAGATATGGAAATACCTGAATCATTCAAAAATGAATGGCTATACGTATCACATTTCTTTAATCAACCATTCTATTGTTACGGATATGCTTGGGGTAATTTACTAGTATTAGCTTTATTTGATATGTATACAAAGGAGAATGGAAAGTTTATCGATAAATATATCAAATTATTGAGCGCTGGCGGTTCTAAATCTCCTATGACGTTATTGAAAGAGTTGAATATAGATCCTGAATCTGAAGAATTCTGGCAGAGAGGATTTAATACGATTAAGGAAGAGATTGAACAATTAAGAAAATTAGCGAAGTAGAAACTATAAGTGATTTAAATGCGCATTCCAAAACGTTACGGTGAATCTAAACTAGAAACTTGTCCTTTTTGTGGACGACAAGCAATCATAAAGAATCCTCAAGGCGTTCCAGTATGTACAGATCATAGAGATAAAAACATGCCTGATTTTAAATGTGTATGCGGATCATATTTATTGATGCAAGAAGGGAAGTTCGGAATATATTTCAATTGCATGAAATGTGGCAACATGAATCTGAAGAAAGTTCTGGATATAAATCCTAACATCATGCATGCTGAAAAAGCTAAAGAGAAGATTACTCGACCAGACATTGTTAAGAAACAAGAATCTCGAGAACAAACAGTTAGAAGCGATGATCCAAGATATTTCAGGGATTGAATCTAGAAAGTGTTTATTCTATCTTAAACCTGTGTCCATTCTTTAATATGAAGCAATTCTTATTCTCTTTGTAGCCCATTTCTTCTGCTAACTCTACGAACTTTTCAGATGTGACTATCTCAGAATGTGAAGGTAACAATATTTGTGGTTCAATAGTATTAATCAAATCTCTCTGATCTTCTCTCGCGCCGTGTCCTGAGACGTGAATGTCTGTGAATATTCTTACTTTCTTTTTTCGTAATTCTGCTTCCATAGCGCCCCTGTTCTTTATGTTTGCTTCTCCAGGAATTATTTGACAACTAAATATTACAATATCTTCTTTCTTAAATTTGAAATAATTTTGGAATATCATTCTAGCTAAAACCGATTTTGGTTCGCCTTGATGTCCTGTTACAACGAATACATAATCTTCTGGATTCTTACAATTCTTCAAGAATTTCTGAACTTGTTGTCTATACTTTATGATTTTAGCTTGCTTTGAGAATTCTACTATACCACATTTTTCTCCGGCCATAACATACTTATCTAGACTTCTTCCTAAGAAGACTACTTTTCTATTCAACTGTTTAGAAAACTCTATTATGGATTTTATTCTAGCTAAATGACTTGAGAACGTAGAGACAATCATCGCTTTACCTTTGCTATTTGTACTTATCATTACTTCACGTAATAACTCTTTAGCAACAGATTCAGAAGGCGTCTTAATCGGTTTGTGTGCATATAAAGAATCTACAATTAATGCTTTTACATTCTTTAATTCGCGCATTCTTCCAATGTTAGATTTGTGTCCTAATGTTGGTTGATTATCTAATTTGAAATCGTTAGAATAAACAATTGAGCCATACTTTGTGTGTAAAACTAGAAGTACAGCGTGTACAACTGAATGTGTTATACTTATGAATTCTATTTTAAGATTATCAGAAACTTTGAACATTGAATTAATATCGTGAGAAATCAATTTATTTTGTACACGTATTTCTTTGTCAGCAATTAATGCTTTTAGAACTTCCATTGTATAAGGTGTTCCATGTATGGCGCACTTGAATTTTGAAGCTAAGAAAGGAACCGCACCGACATGATCTAGATGCGCGTGACTGATACAAATTGCTTTTGTTAATGGAATCCAATCTTCTATTAGATTTATGTCCGGAACAGCCTTTATTTCTATTAATTTGTTTAAAGATAAATCTGCATCATCATCGTCGCCAGTATAATCAATGTAATGTTGTAAATGTAAACCCATATCAAATATTACAACTTCATTATCAACTTTAATTGCTGTACAATTTTTTCCTACTTCTCTAAAGCCGCCTATTGGCATAATTTCAATCATATAATGAGGTACACATAGGATAGTATAAAAAGATTTGTTTTTTGGTTAGTGAAATCTAATTAGAAAATAACTTGAATTCTAGTGTTTTTACAATCGGTTCTTCTGTACGAGCATCAACAATAATCCCTTTGCCTGACCTGTGTTCAAGGTCTTTGTTCTCGAGTTTCTCGCTGGAAGGTACAAAAATCATGCCGTATTTTTTAAAATTAGAATCGTTAGAAGGAATCTCTTTAACGCCTGCATAATCTACAACTCGCTCATACATATCTCTAGTCAATTTATCATCTATTGTTTCTTCAAAAGAAGTTTCATCAACAATATCTCTGGCTTTGCTAAGCTTAACCTTAGTAGACAGCGGCTTTAAATCAACTTTTGCAGGATTAAAACATCCGGGGATGTTACTAGCTAAAGTAATAAATTCCTTTGTTATTTCTGCATATTTTATTCCATTATCATCTACATCTATTTTCATATAAGGAAGCTTACCTTGTATAATTAAAGATTCATTAACATGATATAAGTCCGCTAGAGCTTTTATTTGAGAAAAAGCAGTTATATCTGTTCTACCAAAACCTTCGCCAGTAACATAAGATATGTCTGAAATTGGTTTGAGATACTTTCTTAAATTATTATTAACATTAACCATACAGTTGAAGAACGGCGACCGTTTATAAATTTAATTATTTGTAACTACTCTAAAGAAACGACAGAAACCCTTTTCTTTTTAGCGCAGTGTTTCGGACAACTTTATGTTGTCCTTTAAGTCTTTACTGCATTTTTCTTTAGAAAAATGCGGGGAGAAGGATTCGAACCCTCGAAAGCACTAAGCTAACAGATCTTGAGTCTGTCCCATTTGGCCACTCTGGAATCCCCGCGAGCCTTTTTAGAAAAAGCCTCGGGAAAAATAAATGCCGCTAAAGCGGCGTTATCTCCTGTACTTTAACTATAGAATATAGAACTGTCTAACCATTTATAAAATTATTCGAAAAAAGAATTTATTGAAGTGTTTTTAGCTTCTTCTCGATGTTTGCCAAGGATTCTTCTAATCTCTCTAGTTCTGTTCTGTCAGGCCTTATTTCAGCTGGTTTTCGTAAAGCAGCAGTCTTTATATTTATAGGCTTGACTTTATCTGTACTTGGAACATTTGATAAGAAGTGCATATTATATTTAGGTAATTTCTCATTGAATTTTTTATTTAGATATAACAATTCTCTGACACAAGTCTTTAACTTGTTCATTTCCTCTAATTTTTTTTGTCTTATTAAGACCACTTTATGATGACTTCTTAGACAAAATAATATTTTCCTAGAACTTTCTAATAAATGTCTTCTATACTCTAAAGGTTGTCTCAAATAAACAAAATAAGTCTCATGTTCTGGCGTAACTTCAGCTAATTTCTTTTTCTTAAATTGCGTTTTTATCGTCGCAGCTTTGGCCGATTGAACTACTATCTTATTCAAGTCAGATTTTGTAACTAATCTAATCTTAGCCTTAGCTACAGGCTTTGTTTTTGTACTCGACTTTACTGTCGCTTTTAAAATAGGTTTCTTACTCATTTTCGAAAAATGCTGAATCAATGAATGCTAGTCTACGGGATATCTCTGTAACGTTTTTCTCCCACTCTTGCAATTCTTTGTCTTCTTCTGACTTTAAATCTTTTATTTTGTTGAGTGTTTGTGTTGTCTCTTTTAATTTCTGTTTCATAACATCAACAACGTTTAATACTTCTTTGTAATCATTAATTTTTACAAATACTGGTAAATTTTTATCCATATAATCACCTTTTATTGTGTAAATACTTTTTTATCAACTTGACTTATTCTTCTATATAAGTATTCCATTTGATCTTTAGCTTGATTTAATAACGGCTCTTCTCTTTTTAACATCTCTTCATACTTATCTAATTGTGAATCTATAGCTCCTAACGTTTTATTCATTTGATCTAACTCAGTAAATACTCTACTATATGCTCTTCCACGTATGAATAACTCCATCGGTTTTGGAGTTGGAGAAAAAGCATCTCTAAATGGTTGTGCCGGTTCTGCGATTGGTTCTGTTGAAAGTGGTTGATTGTCATTTGCATTTTCATCAAATTCAGGTAAATCTGTTTCTCCGAAGTCTGAAGGTGTTGGTTCTTCAATTTTTTCATCAGGATAAGGATCAAAATTATTCCAATCAGGTTCTTTCCAGTCTGGATCAGTGATGAATAGTTTGTTTAAATCTTCAGGATCTACAGGTGTTGCTTCTGATGTAGGATTAGATGGAGGTGTTGGCGGAGCCAAATCATTAATTGACGCCCTAGGTCTAGCCATCTGCTCTGGTTCATCATCAGATGGAGGAAGACTAAAATCAAATGTAGGAACATTAAAAGATATAGACTTAGAATTTTCACCTTGTGACGAGTTATCAAGTGAAGGTAACTGACTAATATTACCATAATTTTGCACATTACTACCATCAAAGTTTCCAGCAGAATTACCATCTATAGCCGGTAAGTCAGAAAAAGGTTGTTGATTGTCTGAAGAAGGGACTGCAGATTGGTCTGATGCCTTCTTCTTCCAAAAATTAGTTAACCCCATTCAACACCCCTTTATCTTATAGAAGTACTATTTCAGAACACTATTAAAAGTTTTCTTATTATTATAGAATGGTAAAAGATTTTTATCGAGAATATTTTAGTCACACAAAAAACTATAACAAAAAATTAATACTAGAAACCATTATGTAGATTATGATTGCTGAAAGCTCTAAAAAAAACACCTTAACAAAACAGTATGAAATAAAAAAATACTATGATACTGTTGGAAACAGCGATAAAATAATTTGCAAACTATGCCCTAACAACTGCGTAATATTAGAAAATAAGTCAGGCATGTGTGGCACTAGGATAAATTCTGAAGGAAAATTCTATAGCATAGTTTACGGTCGCCCATGTAGCTTACATATAGATCCTATAGAGAAAAAACCATTATATCACTATTATCCTGGGGAAGGCATACTTTCATTAGGAACGTTTGGATGTAATTTGTTTTGTAAAGGATGTCAAAATTTTGATATTACCAGAACAGATGCAATCACTAGTGTAAAGCATCTAAAGTATTACACTCCAGAAGAAATCATTGAAACGGCTTTAGAAAATGATATTAAATTAATAGCGTACACATACAATGAGCCGACAATATTTTTTGAATATATGATAGACATAACAAAACTAGCTAAAAAAAACGGAATAAAGAACGTTATCGTAAGCAACGGATATATTAATCCTGAGCCATTAAAGGAATTATGCAAATATATTGACGCAGCAAACATAGATATAAAAGGAATAACGCCCGAATTTTATAGAGAATATAGCAAAGCAAATATTAAACCTATTCTTGAAACAATCAAAACATTGCACAAAAACAACATATGGTTAGAATTAACTAATTTAATAATACCAGGACTTAATGATGATTCTAAAGACATAACAAAATTGTGCAAATGGATAAAAAGCAATTTAGGCGAGCAAGTACCGCTACATTTTTCTAGATTCTACCCACATCATCATGCGTCTAATATAATGCCTACTCCCGCAAAAACATTAGATTACGCAAAACAAATTGCGAGAGAGTGTGGAATAAAATATGTTTATACAGGAAATTTAGGATTTCTAGATAACACGCACTGCGATAAATGCAAATCTATTCTTATCTCTAGAAATTATAATGGTATTGATATGCAAGAATTATCAGGACAAAACAGAAACAGATGTGCTTGTGGAGAAAATCTTCCTGGGATGTTTAAATAAAAGAATCAAGAACAAGTCCGTAAGACGTACGGATTTCGCGAAATATATTCGATAATTCTATAGACAGACTTATTAAAACAAAATAATTCTACAAAACATGAAAAAACTTTGTATATTGTTTTTAATGAGTATAATAGTACTACATCAAGCTCTTGGTTTTCAAATTACAGAAATAATGTTCAATCCTGACGGAGCAGATAGTGGGAGAGAATGGATTGAAATAGAATTAAACTCGAGCGAAGAATGTATTAACTTAACAGAATATAAATTGTTTGAAGAAGGAACAAATCACAACATATACGAATCCGCTTCAGACATATTCTGCAAATATGCGATAATATCTTCGGATGTAAATAAATTCTTTCAAGAGTACGCGTATATTAACAACACATCAAACGTTGTCGTATACAAAAGCACGTTTAGTTTAAGCAACAGTGGAGAAAACATTGCCATAAAAAAAGGAAGCGAAATTATTGATGAAATAAATTACACATTATTAATAGAAAACATAAACATCACAGAAGGGTACAGTCTAGAATATTATTCTAATTATTGGAGAACCTCTGAATTATTAAACGGAAATCCTGGAGAATTGATTTTTGAAGAGAATGTGTCGGGAAATAATACTGTAATTGAAAACTCTACAAATATCACGAACACTATAGACGACAACTCGACCAACAACACAATTAATACAACCAACATCACTACAGATAACTATTGTAATATCGCATTAAATATTTTAATAAAAAACTCTTCAACAATTTATGAAAATGATGTTTCTATAAAATTTCAAAATAAATTAATGAAAGAAAACTATACAAACATCGACGAAGAATATGTTATTGATTATTGGGTTGAAGATTTGTTTGGGAATATTATCAAAAACAAAATCTCTACGAACAATCAAGATGAAAAATCCTTCACGCCAAAGATAGAAGAGCCGGACAAAATACTTGTTATAAAAAACATGTTGAAAAACATTAGTTGTAATTTATCTAATACTTCTGATGTTAGTGGAGAAAGAATTATTTTAATTAAAAACAGTAAGTATTCCGAGACCAAGTCTAAGTCGGCAACGTGTCCTGTTTGTAGCAGCAAAGCTACATCGTGCGAACCTTGCATTTGTCTTGATCTACAAAAAAGCGCACAAAACAACAGTCAGCCATTTATAAAAATAATAAATGTCTGCAACGCTTCTAAAGAATCTAAAGAAACACAAAATAGCGTCACAGAGAATTCTTTTGAATTAGGCTCGATTCAGATACAAGATTCGCCTTCTAATAACTTGTCTAATAAAAGTCTAGCCTCAAATACAAGTAAAATGACTAGTATGGTAATCTATGAATCTCCTAACCTAAAAAATAGACTATATGCGCTAATAGGATTAATACTTGTAGGTCTAATCTGCACAAGCATCATAGTATATAAACTCGCATCTAAAGTAGCGCGTAACCAAAAAATCGAGTAATAAATCTAAGCGATAGATTTATAAAAAAGATATGGTTTATCTTCTATAGTTTAAGGAAGTGTTTTTATGGCAGAAGAATCAAAACAATCAAAAGAAGAAAGAGATAAGAATCGTATAGTGTGTAGAGTAATATTTGAGATGGCCGGAAATCCTCAAGAGCACGTAGAAAAAACTTTTAGAGATTACATCAAAAAAATAAAGGAAGATCCTGAGTACGTTTTCACAAAAGAATATTTTTCCCCTTCTGAAGAGAACGAGGGAATATGGAGTTTATTCTACGAATCCGAAGTAATCATAGCAAACTTAGAAAAATTAAATGTATTGTGTTTTAATTTAGGCCCTGCTAGTGTAGAAATAATACATCCTGAGAACATTACACTTTCAGATAAACAGTTGACAGATATATATACAGATTTTGCATCAAAATTACATGAAGTAGGCATTGTTATAAAAAATGCTACTAATGAAAGCGACATATTAAAAGTCAATCTTAACAGAGCTATAAGAAATTGTGTAGTATTAGCTTTGAACGAACCTAAAACAGCTAGTGAAATAGCTGAGAAAGTAGGCGTAGAAGCAGAAAACTTACAACCATTCTTAGAAGCTATGATAAGAGAAAAAAGTTTGGTGAAAGATGGTGAAAAGTATCATAAAAAAAGCTAAGAAAAATTCTAAAACAGACGTAAAAAAAGGGCATAAGATACAAGAAGTCAAGAAGAAATTTCCAAAAGCAAAAGTTTTGGAGCAAGTAAAAAAGCCCTTGCCTGTTAAAAGTCTTCCTAAAAAAATTGTCAAAGAAGATGTTAAAAAAGATAATAAACCATTAGCACAAGTTAGCGAAATAAATTCTTTCAAGGAACTTGAAACTAAAATTCTAGAAAAATTCGAAGAGAATAAACCAGAATTAAATGCTCTTTTAGATATCAAAGATGATCCTGTAGACGAAATAATAGCTAAAATGGATATTCCTAAAAAGGAAGTTGAGAAAAAACAATCGGTTAAAAAAGAGCATAAAGAACATTCTGATAAGGAAGATCAAACTAAAGAACATAAAGCGCGTGTTGAAGCAATACTGTTCGCCGTGGGTAAATACTTGGATGAAGAGATCATATCACAATTATGTGATTTAGACAAGCGCCACGCGAAAAAAGCTTTAGAAGAGATTAAGAAAGATTACGATGAACGTGAAACGGCATTAATGATAGTACAAGAAGGTAATAGTTGGAAGATTAATGTTAGAGAAAAATATCTATCTCTGGTCAGAAAAGTCGTTGCAGATACTGAATTATCAAAATCTATAATGGAAACATTAGCAGTTATAGCATGGAAAACTCCAATATATCAAAATGAGGTCGTAAGAATACGCGGAAATAAGTGTTATGATCACATTGCAGAGTTAGAAAATGCGGGATTCGTGACTAAAGACAAAAAAGGAAGAAGTTACGTATTAAAAACTACAGATAAATTCTATAATTATTTTGATATAGATCAAAAACAACTTCATGGAGTAATGAGTGAGGCAAAGATGCCTGTAACACAAATGAAATTAGAAGAAGACAAGCCTGAAGAAGTAACATACAGTAGAGAAAAGTTATTACAAGCATTAGAAACTATTGAAACTAAAAGTATTGTTCAAACAGAGGAAGATAAAGTTGCACAAAAAGAGTTCTTGGAAAAAATCCATAATAAAATTGATGCTGCATCAAAGAGAACTGATGAAGTTGTAGCAGAAATTCCTAGACCGATGCACGAACAAGTTCACACAGAACCAACCATCGATCATGTTCCTCCTGAACTAGATACTGATTCGATAACGGAAAAGGGCGAAGATATTGTTATCAATACAGACGTTAACGATGCTGAGCATCACTTTCAAAAGCCGGAAGAACAACCGCAAAAGGTTAAGCAGTTAACAAAGAAGCAATTAGAAAAGAAATTTAAAGAGGAACTGCAAAGAGTAAAAGAAAAGAGTGAAAAAAAGTAAAACAGGTGAGCAAATGTTAAAAGTTTCATGTCCAAGATGCAAAAAAATACAAAATTATCAACCAAGAGATAATAAAATAACAGATAAAATTAAAGTCTGCGTCTATTGCGGGTGCTCATTTAAAGTTCATTCCGGTCCTAATGATAGTAGGATTATTGAAAAGAAAAAGTAGTTTATTAGTTCTAATCAGGTATCATAGATAACTTAGGGAATCCGGTATAACCCATATATTCATAACTCTTTATTGTTCCTTTGAATTTTTGCATTATCTCCTCTAGAATTTCTAATAGATGAGCTAAATCTTTTACAACTACTTCACATTCAAAGTCCGCACCACCTATTGACTTATTTATTTGATAAAAATATTTATGATATTTTATGTATTCAAATAATTCTTTTGTTTTTTCCATTGAATTTAACGCAAAATCGACACGATAACCCTGAAACCCTAACTTAGGGAGATTTAAATCAATCTTATATCCTACAATAACTTTCTTCTGTTCTAATGTTTTTATTCTTCTACGTACAGTCTCAATGCTTGTTTTCGCTTCTTTAGCAATAACTGCAAGACTTTGCCTAACATCTGAAGAATAGATAGAAAGTATTTTCTCATCTAATTCATCGTGCTCTACAAATCCTTTCTCACCATAAACTCTAGAAATTAATTCTTTACTTTCGTAGAAAAATCGTTTGTTAAAATTATAAATAGGAGCGTAGATTGCAATCTTATACTCAGCAACAAAAGGCTTATATTTTAATAAAATAGCATTCCAAATACTTTGAAATTTTTCAATATACTCGTCTCGCTTTATTCCGAGAAAAAATGCAAAATCCCATTTACCATGAAGTTCTGTTGTCGTCCATATATTCTCATAGAGACCTATATCTTTGTAAAATTCTTGTTTCAAGTGTAGAGTCATATTCTGCCATCGAAAATAAATTCTAAAGGTTAAATAACCTAACTTCGACATGTCAACAATCGCTGTACAATTCCTCAATATATTTTGTTCTTTAAGACGATTTATACGATAAGTCACAGATTCTTTAGAGCGCTTAATCTTCTTAGCTAAAATACTTACAGGAATGGAAGAATCTTTTTCTAACTCGAATAATATCTTCTTATCAAGCAAATCTAACATCATTGTGTAAATAACAAGCTTAAATTTAAATATTTTCCCATAATCTGAGCATTTGTAGGAAATAATCACAGATAGTTCTAGAAATTCTTATATATTACAATCACTTTACAGTAGTATAAATAATATAAAGAGGTAAATAAAAATGAATTATGAAAAAGCATTCAAACGAGCAATGACGGGGCTTGCAATCTTAATAGGAATGACGCCCACAATATATACTGTCGGGAAAGATATTGGATACTACAAAGGTTTTGAAGATACCAGATCAGAGATACGAAGAGATGTTGTCGGAGTATATCGAATGATAATACATAAAGAGGATGAAGCCACAAGTAATTGGTGGAAAAGTAACGACACAACAAAAACTACACTTAAATATGCGTATCACATCGAAAGAGATGCATTTAGATATTGTTACGAACAACTAGACGACCTTCTGTCTGTAAATATAGATAAACTAACAGAAAAAGAAGTAAAGGAATCGGCAGAGTTTGAAAGAAAATACCAAAAATAAAAGATATAGAAAAAGTGACACAATTCTTTTCAATTTCTTTTTTTCTCGTCAATAAAAGCCCTAAAATTCAACCAAAACACTTATAAATAAAGCAAATTTCTAAACTATTATTCTGATGGTGTGAAATATACAATGGTAGAGGAGAAAGTTAAAGTTCCAAAAAGCGTAAGTGCAGATGATAGTAGAATCATTATGCAGACTGTCGAAGATGAGATGAAGAAATCTTATTTAGATTACGCAATGTCAGTAATAATTGGAAGAGCACTACCAGATGTTAAAGATGGCCTAAAACCGGTCCATAGAAGAATTCTTTACGCAATGAACGAGTTAAGTAATACTTATAATAAACCTTACAAGAAATGTGCTAGAATTGTCGGAGAAGTACTTGGTAAGTATCATCCACATGGTGACACGGCAGTATATGATTCTTTAGTTAGAATGGCTCAAGAATTCTCATTAAGATATCCGTTAATACAAGGTCAAGGTAATTTTGGTTCTATAGATGGAGATTCCGCAGCAGCAATGAGGTATACTGAAGCAAGATTATCAAAAATATCAGATGAAATGCTTCAAGATATTGAAAAAGAAACTGTTGAGTTTACTCCAAACTTCGATGGCACATTAAAAGAGCCTGTTGTTATGCCTTCTAGATTTCCTAATCTATTCATAAATGGAAGTAGCGGTATTGCTGTAGGAATGGCTACAAATATTCCGCCACATAATGTTACTGAAATGTGTAATGCTGTTGTTGCAACAGTAGATAATCCAGATATAAGCACTGAAGAGTTATTATTAATTGTAAAAGGCCCGGATTTCCCGACAGGAGCAGAGATAATTGGAAGAAAAGGAATTATTGATGCATATAACACTGGTCGTGGAAGTATAAGAATAAGATCTGTAATTGAAATTGAAGAAAAGAAAGAGCGTAAAAAATTAGTTGTAAGAGAGATACCTTATCAAGTTAACAAAGCACAATTAGTAGAAGCAATAGCAGAATTAGTTAAGGATAAAAAAATTCCAGACATAAGCGATTTAAGAGATGAATCGGATAGAGATGGAGTAAGAATTGTTATTGAACTAAAGAGAGATTCTAATCCTGAAATTGTTAAAAATATGTTATATAATTATTCTAGACTAGAAGATAGTTTCGGAATAAATGTTGTTGCACTTGTTAATAACGAACCAAAATTATTATCACTAAAATTATACTTAAGACATTACATAGAGCATAGAATTGAAGTTATTAGAAAGAGATGTGTATTCGATTTGCGAAAAGCAGAAGAAAGAGCACACATACTTGAAGGATTAAAACTCGCATTAAAGCATATTGATGAAATAATTGCGATATTAAAGAATAGTAGAAGTGCTGATGAAGATGCTAAAGAAACTTTAATGGATAAATACAAGTTCAGCGAACCTCAAACTAATGCAATCTTAGAGATGAAGATTAGAAGATTAGCAATGCTTGAACAGGAAAAGATTAACACAGAATATACTAATCTAAAACTAGAAATTACGGATTTAAAGGATATATTAAATTCAGAAACTAGAGTTAGAAACATAATTAAGACAGATATGAGTGAAATTGTACAAACATATGGTAAAAATGATTCTCGTAAAACAAAGATTGTTGATGTGCCTGATGAAGAATTAGATTATGAAATGGAAGATTTAATACCAGATGAAAACGTTGTAATAACATTATCTCACTCAGGATACATTAAGAGATTACCTATAGAAACATATAAAGTTCAGAATCGTGGTGGAAAAGGAGTAATTGCGTCTGATGTTAAGGATGATGATTACATCGAGAAACTATTTGTTGCAAGAACTCACTCCACATTGTTAATAATTACAAATAAGGGTCAATTATATTGGTTAAAAGTTTACAAGGTGCCTGATGCATCAAGACAATCACTCGGAAAAGCAATAGTTAACTTGCTTGAATTAGATGCTGATGAGAAGGTAAATGCTATAATCCCTGTAAAGGATTTTGATGATAAACACTTCTTAGTTATGGCTACTAAGTTTGGAACAATCAAGAAAACTAATCTAATCGAATTCTCAAATCCTCGTAAAGGAGGAATTGCAGCAATAAACTTAGATGATACAATCCAAGATAAACTAATCAATGTAGTTATGACTGATGGAATGAAAGACATCATACTTGCTACTAAAAAAGGAGTGGCTTCAAGATTCAGCGAAGAAGATGTTAGAGCAACAGGAAGAACTAGTCAAGGTGTTCGTGGAATAAGATTAGAAGAAGGAGATAACGTTGTCGGAATGCTTATAGCAGAAGATACACATAAGATATTAACTCTTACTGAGAATGGTTTCGGTAAAAAGACAGAAATGACGGAATATAGAAAAATTAACAGGGGCGGTAAAGGAGTTATCAATATCATTTGTTCAGAAAGAAATGGAAATGTTACAGGAATACTTCCAGTCATGGATGATGATGAAGTATTGTTTATATCTAGAAAAGGAATTCTAATTAGAACATCATGTGATCAGATTTCTACAGTCGGTCGTAATACACAAGGTGTAAGATTGATTAAGCTAGGCGCAACTGATAAAGCGATTAACATGACTAAGGTTATGAAAGAATAAATTATTTCTTAATTTTAATTAAAGTTATTAGAATTCTTATAAAAAAAATAAAAATAACCTAACTTGTATCGATTTGTTGATTTTTTCAACTATTAATGTCCCGTCTTACTTGGATGTTCTCTACTTGAACTCTAAAGTCTTCGCGTGTTTTTTGACGATTCTTGAAGTTGTTACAACGTGTTGTGTGTTTTAAGTTAATTGTTGTACGCCAATTTCAGTTCCCATCTATTTGTTGCTATGAAGACTCCATTGTTGTTCTAGTTTTCTCATCAATACACACTGTTAGATGCGTATCGTTGTCGAACACTTTTTTTCAGGCTAACTTTACCAAGTCCTTGTGCACTATTGTGCGAACTCGATTATAGTCTATACCTCAACATTTCGACACAGTTTGTAGTTAGGCATTTTTCTTTTTTGTTACTGTTGTCCTTTACGAACTGATGTTTCTTTGCCTTTTGTTTCTCTTTTTCCCGTTTTTGCTTTTTTTCGTCGTCTCTATTTTGGCTATTTGCCAAGTCATCTCTTCTATTTACATAAACTGAGTGTAATGGGCCCTCCTAAGATTTGGATTCCTAGGAGGTCAAGGATTGCGTGAATACTTTTCAGTATGATTGTGTATGGTTCATAACCATAAATACAAGTCTGGTTTAATGTAGAGTCATCCTCCACTTTTGAACGTTTCGGGAATAAAACCAAAGTCTTGCTTTCAGATCCTACTTTTGTTCGTAAATGACGTTTTCATATCCTTCTGTTTGGGGTCCACACGAGTGGACTTTGAAGGGTTGAAAGATTCGCTTAGCAATTCTTGCTTAACTCATCGTTTCTTGTAGGTTCATTAAAGTTTTATTCAAGTCTTCTAACTTCTCTGCTACTTTCGTTCCTTGTGTACTCGACCTTAGGAAGCTGTATTCTTCGTATAGTTTCTGTGTTGTCTTTGTACATTCAGCGATTGTTGCTGTTATTGACTCTTTTTTCCAATCCGCTTTTCTGTGATTGAATGCCTCTAGCATTTCAACCATTCTTGAGAGTGAAAAGTTGATACCGTTTAAGATTAGCTCTATTCGCAAGCTACTGTTCTGCTTTTGTTCCGCAGTCAATTTATTACTGGCATGATCAATGTTGTGTAAAGCAAGTTTAAGCATACTTAGTGATTGCTCAAAATTCTTAACTTCATTGGTAACCTTTTTGCTGCTTGTGATTTGCTCGTTAATGTTTTTTATGTCATTTCTGAATATGTACATCTCCGAGATTGCGCTATTGGTTGATTCCTCGAAACTTAGCTCTTCAACTTCTTTTTCAAGCTCTTCCTGTTTGACTGCAACGATTTTGGCGATAAACAATCCGAACAATGCAATACTAAAGATTGCTTCCAGAATTACTGCTAATTTTGAGTATCCGGATGGTGTTATGTCGTTGTAGCCTATAGTCATTGCTGTAATAAAGCTGAAGTATAAGCTGTTTCCTAAACCATTTACATTTTTCGTTAATGGTTCGTTGTGGTATATTAGGGGTTGATTAATGAATATTAATGCGAAATAAATTGCACCGAACAATATGATGCCTATGATCCATACTCCTATAACTTGAAGCAAACTAAGTCTGTCAAATACTTGAGTCCCTTTCATTTTCGTTACGGATGCGTTGGATGTACTGTAATTCACTTATTGGATGTATCTAGGTATACACTTTTGTATACCAATATCCATTATAATGATTGAGCTTATATTTAAATGTTCTGATTTGTGCTTAGTTGTGCGAGAGAAAGCAGGGAAAAAATGAAAAAAAGAAGAAAAAATGATGAAAAAATCAAATGTTTTATCGACGAGAACATGAAAATTTTAGTTTTTATTATGGCATTAAATTTGCTCAAGTAGAGCACAAAAAACGCATTAGAGAAACAATAAGAATAAAAAAAACTTAGGCGCAACATTTAAATAAAGCCATTCCTAAAAGTTCTAAAAAGAGGATTAAATGAAGATAAACAAACTCGACTTGTTATCAAAGGGATGGAATGCTTCTGAGATAGAGAGTGCATCTAAGATTCTTGAAAAAGCAGAAGGAGATAATCAAGGCGGAATAAAGTTTGTAGACGGTCTTAGAATAACGGTTCTAGGCGCATTGATGATTGCAAACGGATTCATATGTTCTAAACTATTAGTTCCCTTCATGTACGCTATACCTTCAAATTTTATACTCGTAATCGCAGCAATAGTGGGATTCATGTTTAGTATGTTATTCACATTAGTAATATACGACTATGAAAGAATACATCACGCTCACGAAACAAATTTATTTGTAGCATTCATAGTCAGTGGAGCAGTAAACTTCTATCTTATTCTAGAATTTGCAGCACAATTCGGAATTAAAACAAGATTACCGTTAACACACAATATATACATAATTGCTGGAACATATTTTGTAGCATTCTTAATACCGCAACTAGTATATCAGATGCAAAAACGTACTCCGGTTCAAGAGTAATAAAGCACATAAAATTA
>JANNSE010000106.1:0-7746 GCA_031402215.1 Candidatus Woesearchaeota archaeon
TGTGTGTATGAGGTCTTAACCTAGTTCCCTTTCCTGCAAGCGGAATTATTATTTTCATTATAAATTATGAACAACCTGGTATTGTTCGAATATTTAACTGTGGGTGGCGAGATTTGAACGCGCGACTTCGAGCTTATGAGACTCGCACTCTAACCAAGCTGAGTTACACCCACAAACGTAGGTATAAAACGAGAACAAAGAATCATTTATAAAGGTTATTTTACGTCTTATTAGAGTAAGAATCTATTTCCCGCGAATCATCTTAGCAAGTTTCTTTAACTCTTCAGGATTTGCCTTTGGACCATGCTTAGTTAATACGTAGCCTGGATGAGTTTCAAAGTATACTTCATCCGTGTGCCAAACTTCTTTATAGTTCTTATTAATACCGTGCATTGGATAAAGTTTCATGTGTGCATGATTTACGCCCATTCCTTCAGCAACCATTGCAACCCTTATTACTTTCAACTTTTTATCTAAAAGTTTTCCAACTTTTTTAGAAGCAAGCATTAATTCAGAATAAGATTTATCAGACATATCAAACGCATAAGAATCATAATGATTTTTTGGAATAACAAGAGTCATTCCTCGAGTATTTGGAAAAACATCAAGTATTGCAATATGTTTTTTATCTTCCCACACTTTTGCAGAAGGTATCTCGCCCTTGATTATTTTACAGAATATACAATCATTCTTTTGCATGCTCTCACCCAATTCAAAGACAGTAAAATAAAAAATTATAGATGCTGATTTAATTCAGTCAATGAAACAATCTTAGGAGAATATTCACGTTTGTTGTGTCTATCAATTAATACACCGCGTATTCCAGATGCTTTTGCAGTGTCAAGATCTGACTCTAAACTATCTCCTACCATTAATACGTCTTCAGCGTCTACGCCTAATTTGTCTAAGATGACCTTGTAAAACTTTTTATCATTCTTCAATAATCCAGTATCGCAGGATAACATCACTAAATCAAAATATGCGTCAAGTTTGAATCTATCAATAACATCCTTACTGAAACAATCAATATTTGATACAAGAACTAATTTATAATCAGCTTTTAAGTCTGTTAATGCTTGTAATGTATCCGGATATACTTGTGATAATAATTTATTCTTATTCCATAATCCAACCATTTTTTCCAATAAGAAATCTTTTGGTTGCATATGAAACTCTTCACATACTGCACTAAATGCTTCTGTTAAAGAAGGATATTTCTCAATCATTAATACTTTTTCGAATCTCATTACGAAATCGCTGAATGGAGCATCAATTCTTAGAATGTTTTTAACTTGTCTTAATGGACTTGGATATACTCCATTTTCTACTAATGTTCCTTGTAAATCGAATATTATTGCTTTAACCATGATTTCCCCCAATAACGTATATAGGAGAGATATATTGACACGTTTTTAAAGTTTGTTCTTATTGAAGTATAAAGACTTTATATGAAGAAATATACTATAGCCATAATCAAGTATAATGCTATAAGTTGAGCACCCTCAAGCCAATTACATCTACCATCAGCCGACAAGTAATTTATAATCATTACAGCAAACAACACTGTGAGCATCTCGAATGCTGTGAATATCATTGAGAAGCCATAATCAAAGATGCTACTAATCAAAACTAATACGGGAACTACAAATAAAGCAATCTGTATGGCACTACTCAAACCAATCTCTAAAGAGATGTCTAATTTATTCTCTACAGCGAAATGTATTGCAGCACCCTTTTCTGCGATGTTTGCAATTATAGCTACAATAACTATACCTATAAAGGTCTGCGTCAAGCCTATAGTAGTAGAAGCGTGTTCTACGGTTCTAACAAGCATTTCTGAAACTAAGGCAACCATAGCCACCGTAACCAACAATATAATTATTGCTGTTCGTTTAGTGATAAGGGGCTTGTCTTTAGAAGCAACTATCTCATCACTAGCATCAAATAAATGCTTATGAGTAAATAATGAGAAGAATAATCCGGCAATATATATCAATGCTAGTACTATTGCAATCGCGTCGCTTAAGATCATTATTTGTTGTGGACTAGATTTGACCGTTAATGAATAAAATGTTGGAATAGCCAGACCTGCTACAGCTAAAATTAACATTGTTGATGATACACCCACACTCATCTTATTGAATCTTTGTTCCTTATATTTTAACCCGCCAAAGAAAATACTAAGACCTATCAATAATAATAAATTACCAAGAATACTACCTATAATAGAAGCTTGTACGATTTCTACTAAACCCCTACTTAAAGCAAGTATTGCAATAATCAATTCAATTGCATTACCAAAAGTTGCATTCAATAACCCGCCTATAGTAGGGCTTGTTTGTAATACAATATCTTTTGTTACGAAGCCTATTATTGCTGCTAATGGAATGATCGCAATAATTGCAGTTATGAATGTCAGCGTATCATTATGTGTAAAATATCCAAAATACAAACTTATTGGTACAAATGCGAGCATCCAATAGAAAACTTTGTTCAAGCCAGTATTCATAATTTCACTTCAGTACATAGATTAGGGAAATAGTTTATATATTTTGTCCTGACGTGTCTGGTGGATGATGAAACTGATTAAAATTCAGAATTATTTTGGTTTAGCAGTGTAGTGCGATATCCAAGGTGTTTGTTCCCCAAAGAACTTTCGCAACATATCAAGTTGAGCGCTACGTTGATTAAACTCTATGAATGCACCAAATTGTACCCAATTCTTGTATGATTGACTAATATTGTCTGCATCCCATTTATCAAATTTTATTGCGTGAGGATTTCCGAATTCTTTTTCAAAATAGGTAAAATCTAAAGGATAATATTCAAATTTCATAGAATCTTCTGGTGCATCTTTAGTATTCACACGTTTTATCATTGCATTATACCACATCTCATTACTTCCAAGACGTTGTACTATTTCAGACGCACCTATCTCTGTTAAATTTGTCAATCGCGGTATGAAGTGATCATTATATAAAGTTCCAACTGGAAGGAATATTTCTGCAACACCTTTTTTCGGTCTAGGATCATATTTTGTTGGTTGTCCAGTACCATCTCCAGGTCTAAAACCAACAATTGCTGCACTTACATCACGCTCTAAACCGCCACCTAGAACAACTTTTCCACTCAAACTATAACGATCAGAATCAGGTATAACTTTTAATTCTGAATACCCTACTGTACACATATTAACTTTAGATACTTTCGCAATATCAGCAACGAGTGCCTTTAAAGAATAATATACTAATTCTGATAAACCTTTAACATCAAGAATCTCGTTATCCCCAACCATAACAATAGAAGAGAACTATTGTTTATAAATTTTATTTTATTAATCACTTAAAAATAGATAAAAAGACGTGGACGAGTCGAGATTTTCCTGCACTTTTTTTACTGCGTAAAAAACCTGCGCTAAAAAAAGGTCGTAAACGACAACAAAGAAATGGACTGGCCGGGAATCGGACCCGGAGTCTTTCCGTTGCGAACGGAACGTATTAACCATTCTACTACCAGCCCCAACCAATATTTATCGTATGCTTCAACGAAGTTGAACATACACTTTTGACGCGCTTTTTCGTAAAAGGCGCTTGTTGAACGGAACATCTTACCGATGGACCAGAAGCCCATAAGATTTGACAAAACAACGAAATTTATAAATTATCCTCTTATATCCTTTAATATGAACATTAGCGAAGTACAATTATTAGCAAGAAAACATGCATTAGCTAATGCTGTAAAATTTAACGGTAAAGCAAATCCTGGTTCTGTAATTGCTAAAATAATCTCTGAAATGCCCGAAGCAAAAACAGAGATGAAAATAATTAGTAAAGAAGTTAATGATATAATTAAACACGTAAACGAATTACATATAGACTTGCAAATGCAAGAATTACAAGAGAAATTCCCAGAAATGCTCGAGGAGAAAAAGAAGGAAGAGAGAGATGAATTAAAACCATTCAAACATGTCGGTCCTAACGGCGTAATAATGAGATTCTCACCATCACCATCAGGCCCTATGCATATAGGTCACGCAATAACTGGCGGAATAACAGCATTATATGTAAAAAAGTACGGCGGTAAATTTATTCTAAGAATCGAAGATACAAATAGTGATAACATAGATTTGCCTGCATATGATCAATTGCCAATAGACGGTGATTGGATATTTGGTAACATTTCAGAAGTATGGATACAGTCTGATAGAATGAAATTTTATTACGATTATGCAGAAAAATTATTAGCGCAGGGAAATTGTTATGTATGTACTTGCCCTCAAGAAACATTCAAGCAATTAATAGATAATAAAGAAGCATGCCCTTGTAGAGATTTAAGTGTTGAAGAAAATCAACATCGATGGAAAAAGATGTTCGATAAACATCACGGATTTAAAGAAGGAGAAGCAGTTCTAAGATTTAAATCAGATATTCAAGATAAGAATCCTGCAATGAGAGATTTCCCATTAGCAAGAATAAATGATACTGAGCATCCGAGACAAGGATTAAAATATAGAGTTTGGCCATTAATGAATCTATCTGTATTTGTAGACGATGTAGAAGCAAATATGACTCACATTATAAGAGCTAAAGAACACGAGATAAACGCTAAAAGACAAGAATTAATGTATCATGCATTAGGAATTACCACAGTACCAGAAACATATTTCTTAGGAAGATATAATTTCGAAGGACTAGAAATATCGTGCAGTAAAACAAAAGCAAGAATTAAAGCAGGAGAATTTACAGGATGGGACGACATAAGAGTACCATTCTTACAAGCGTTAAAACGTCGAGGATATCAACCAGAAGCATTTTTGAAATACACTAGACTTACAGGATTATCTCCAGTAGATAAAACTATTCCTGCAGAAGAATTTTTCAAAATAATAAATTCATTCAATAAAGAAATTATAGATAAGAGCGCTAAAAGATTCTTTATGATGCACGACTATAGCACTATAAGTATAGAGAATGCGCCTCATCAAAATATAAAATTAAAAGCACATCCGGACAATGAATCATTAGGAGTTAGAGAACTTGAGACGGAAAAAGAATTCTTAATATCAAATAAGGATTTACATGAATTCAAAAATGGATCATTATACAGATTCATGGATTGCTTAAATTTCAGGAAACAAGATAGTTTGTTTGTATTCGATAGTTTAGATTATGAAACATTCAAAAATAGCGGTCAAAAGATAATGCATTGGCTTCCAGCATACGGAAACATCGACATAGAAATATTAATGGATGATGCATCAACAATCAATGGAGTCGCAGAACATACAATCAAACATCTGAAAGTCGGCGAGGTAATTCAATTCGAGAGATTTGGATTCTGTCGTCTAGACGAAATAGTAAAAAGAAATGGAAAAGAATTGTATAAATTTTGGTTTACACATAAATAAATTTATATATTCAATAAATCAAATAAACTCAAGGGTGATATCATGAACGAATACGTTATTGTTAAGACGAAGATTAAGGAAATGGTTGGAACATATAGTGTATCCGCGGATTTTACTGAAGAACTAAATAAGAAAGTAAAACAAATGATTCAAGACGCTGTTAAGAGAGCTGAAGCAAACGGAAGAAAGACAGTCATGGGTCGAGATATTTAATTTATTTTTTATTCAATATTAAAAAACATTACAGAATTCAGACGTACATTTTCTGTTCTAATAATTGTTTAAGTTGAGAAACAGTTTGTTCTATTGACGATATCTTAGGATTGTTACTATCTTTTTCTTTTATCTTTTGCAATAATGCTTCAGCAAATTCTAATTCTGCTTTTATCTCTAAAAGCACTGGATCAGAAATTATTTTTTCGACTTTCTCGTCTATTTTATCAACTCTTCGGGATTTTGAAACAACAGAAGGATTATTAGTGGGAGGTACAAAAGATATGGCTTCGTCTAATTTTGAAGGCATTGTGATTTTCTTTACAGGATTAATATCCCATCTCTCCCCATGAACAACTCTAAAAGGTTTATTCAAAGATTTATTCTTCTGTGCAGAAAGTACTAGTTTAACAAATAAATCTTTGTGTAAATCAATCATTTTAACCTACATTATTCCTAAGAATTTTTTCTTTGGAGCACTTGAAGAACCATCTAATGGAGGAATAGCATCCATTGGAGGCAGATCATCCATTGTACCCATTGACGAGGATGGATTAAAAGGCATAGGTGAATTTTGATTCATAGTATTAGTTGGTGGAGGATACATTCCTCTAGGATTACCCATTGAATTTTGTTGTGGCATCGACATCCCTTGATAAGGCGTAGACGGAGGCATCGCATTCCTATTAGGATTACTAATAGTACTTCCACTACTCAAATTTTCACTTATTGCAATCAATGCTTTTGCAATCATCTCATTTTGCTCGAGTAATTGATTCAATTTCTCAGCAGGTTTAGATTCTTGATACTCATCTATAATATCTTTCTGGGCATCATCTAATATGGTTATCAATCTGTTTATAGAAATAGATAATCTATCCATGGAATCGACAAGAACTCGAGCCTTATCTCCGTCAGTCATAGATCCTTTTTTCAATGTATTTACTTCGCGACGTAAGTCGTCAAGCTCATGACTAGGCATAAGCTCGTAATCATCAGAATTCTGATCAACCATTATACACCCCTTTTACTAAAACATTAGTATTTTTATTTATATAGTTTTCCTTTTTATATCGAGAAAAATTTATAAAGCTATATCGAATAACGAGACCATGATAGATATCAAATTAATACGAGAGAATCCTGCGCTTGTAAAAGAGAATATCAGGAAAAAATTTCAAGATGAAAGAGTAAAATTAGTAGACGAAGTCATCGAATACGATAAAGAAATAAAAGGCATACGTGCAGAAGCTGAAGGTCTTAGATGTCGACGTAACACGCTAAGTGAAGAAATTAACACACATAAGAAAGAAGGCAAAGACATCAAACACTTATTACAAGAAGTTAAAGATATTCCTGAAAATATTAAGAAGATAGAGGAAAGATTAACACATCTTGAAGAAAAAATCAGAAAAAACATGCTTCTAATTCCAAATATATTAAATGAGAATGTTCCATCAGGCAAAAATGATAAGGAGAATGTAACATTAAAAACATTTGGTACAATCAGAGATTTCGATTTCCCTGTAAAAAGTCACGCGGAATTAGCTGAAACTTTGGACGTAGCAGATTTTGAATTATCGGCAAAAACTTCAGGTACTGGATTTTATTACTTAAAAGGCGATTTAGCGTTACTTAATCAAGCACTAATAAGATTTGGCATCGATAAAATGGTTCAAAAAGGCTTTTTATACGTCGAGACCCCATATATGCTCAATGATCGTGTTATAAAAAACGTAACTGATTTGAATGATTTAACTAACCAAGTATATAAGATAGAGGGTGAAGAATTATATCTTATAGGTACAAGCGAGCACTCACTAATTGGTCGATATATTGATGGAGTAATACCTACGGATAAACTACCTGTAAAGAATACGAGTTATTCAATGTGCTTTAGAAAAGAAATTGGTTCTCATGGTATAGATGAAAAAGGACTATATAGAACTCATCAATTTAACAAAATAGAAATGGTTGTTATATGTCATCCCGACGACAGCATGAAATTTTATGAAGAGATGCAAAATATAACCATAGAAATATTCAATGCTTTAGAGATACCAATAAGAGTACTCGGAATATGCTCAGGAGATTTGGGAGAATTAAAACATATTCAAGTAGATATA
>JANNSE010000107.1:0-13588 GCA_031402215.1 Candidatus Woesearchaeota archaeon
ATTATTCCTAATTTTGGTCGAACACAAAACATAACTAACGAAGCTGAAGCATTCAAAGAAGTAATAGACTATTTCAAAGGTAGTGAGGCACAATCATATTTCGAAAAACTTCGTGATGGACAAATAAAAATAAGTTACAAGCCACAACAAGTTGATCAAATTCCTAAACAATTCAATGGAACAGTTTATGATTTATTAAAACAGTTTGATGAAAGACAGATATTTGATGAAATTACAGAACTATTAGAATTAAAACCTGTTCTTAATAGCAATGTGAGAGAAATATCCGGCGGAGAATTACAACGAGTAGCAATAGCTGCTACAGTAATGAAAAAAGCTAACGTATATTTATTCGACGAGCCAACATCGTACTTAGATATCATGCAAAGAATGAAAATTGCTAAATTCATCAAAAGTTTAGCCAATGAAGAAACAGCAGTGATAGTAATTGAACACGATTTAATAATCTTAGATTACATGACCGATATGATTCATTTAATGTACGGTCATGAAGGTGTTTACGGTGTTGTTTCTGGAGTAAAAACTACAAAGAACGGAATAAATGTATATCTATCAGGATTCTTGAAAGAAGAAAATGTTAGATTTAGAGACTATGCAATAAAATTTAATCCTTCGGCAATAATTAAACAACAAAAAGATTTCTTATTAACAGAGTGGACTGCTTTAGAATACAAAGTTGGAAAATTTAATTTAAAAGTCGACAATGGTTCTGTTAATCATGCAGATGTTGTAGGAATACTTGGTCAGAACGGTATTGGTAAGACCACTTTTGTTAAAATATTAGCAGGCATTATCAAGACTAAAGATGAAGATCAATTAAAACTTAAAATATCATACAAACCACAATATCTTGAAACAAGCGATGAATTAGTCATGAGCGTATTACATCATGCAATACAAAATTATGAAATACAATTAATTAGACCATTAAATCTTAAAGAATTATTTATGAGAAAACTCAGCGAATTATCTGGCGGAGAATTGCAAAAAGTAGCAATAGCACATTGCCTATCTCAAGAAGCAAATATTTTCTTAATGGATGAGCCCTCAGCATATTTAGATGTAGAACAAAGACTTACAGTATCTAAAGTTATTAAGGAAATGATGTTCACATCAGGCAAAAGTGCAATGATTGTAGACCACGATTTAGTATTCATCGATTATCTTTCAGATAAACTTATTGTATTTGATGGTGTGCCGGCCATTAGCGGTGTTGCACATCCACCTATGGAAATGAGCCAAGGTATGAATAAATTCTTATCAGCATTAAACATAACATTCCGTAGAGATGACGAAAATCATAGACCTAGAGCAAACAAAGAGGATTCTCAAAAGGATAAGGAACAAAAAGCAAGCGGAAAATTATATTATCATTAGATAAAAATTACTGAATACAGATTACACATATAAAAAATCCAATGAAACACACAAATCACGAGAAAAAAAGTAAAACTGTCAATAAAATTATTCTGATTATATTTTCGCTAGCGATGTTTATTATATTAATTTTTGGTTCTCTAAATATGATGATATTTGGCAAAGATTTCTACTATAAAGAATACTCTAAAAACGGAGTATATTTAGCATTAGCAGAAGATAAAGAGATAGGAAAAGAGATTGCTCAGAATGTGACTGAAAATATGATTAAATACCTTCGTAATACTGAAGAATTAAAATATTTCAATGCTGAGGAGAAAAACCATATGGCAGATGTTAAGCATCTGATAAGAACGATGCAATTCATATATTACGGCGCATCAATTATATCAATAGCACTATTCTTTTATTGCTACAAGAGATTTAAAGAGGACAAATTCGAATTCCTAAATATGCTTTCTAAAACATTATTGTATTCATCTATTGCATCGGCTGCATTTTTGATAATCATATTTTTATTGACCGTATTTTCATTCGATTTTTTATTCACAGTTTTCCATTTAATATTTTTCCCTCCAGGAAATTGGACTTTTGATGCATCATCAATGCTTATAACGATGTTCCCACAACAATTCTTCTTCGATATAAGTCTGAGGATATTCGTCTATGCATTTTTCCAAGCACTAATATTCTTTGGAATGGGTTACTGGATTCATAAACAGTTAAGAATATATGAGAAACACCACCACTACATTAAATAAATATATAAATCCCCAAGAATTCTTAAGTCTATGGACTTTAATATCGTACTATATATCATAATCAGCGTATTGATAGTCAGCGCTGTTTCTTTAATCGGAATAATCACATTATCAATAAAGGCAAAGAATCTTAATAAAATTCTATTATACTTAGTGAGCTTTAGTGTCGGCGCATTATTCGGAGATGTATTCATACATTTACTTCCAGAAGCATTTGCCGGAACCGCAAATCATACTTTAATAGGAATCTATGTTCTAGCAGGAATATTATTTTCTTTTGCTGTAGAAAAATACATTCATTGGAGACACTGTCATACTCCTGAAGGTCATGGAAATCACGGACATCATCACTCATTCGCATACATGAGTCTTGTTGGAGATAGTGTACACAACTTTATTGATGGATTAATAATTGCAGGATCATACTTTGTTAGTATTCCAGTAGGAATAGCAACCACTATTGCAGTAATATTACACGAAATTCCTCAAGAAATAGGTGATTTTGGAATACTATTACATGGCGGATTCAGCAGAGGAAAAGCATTATTCTTTAATTTTATAACTGCATTAACTGCTGTTGTTGGAGCTATCATTGGAATAATATTAAGCAACACAGAATCATTGATGCTATTCTTAATTCCTTTTGCTGCAGGAAATTTAATTTACATTGCAGGGTCTGATTTGATTCCTCAACTTCATAGCGATAGTTGTGAAGAAAAAACTATTCATAAGAGTGCATCACAAACTTTAATCATAATTCTAGGAATTCTAGTTATGATGAGTATGTTATTGTTAGAATAAACTAAACAAATTATTAGAAATAGCCTTTATTTCTCGATTTTAATTAGAATTATTGTTTAATTTATTTATTCTATCTTGAATATATTGCGAGAAATAACCTTTGTAGCGTGCTTGTAATTCAGGATTCTTCCAGCCATCTTCATTTATTATTTTTCTACAATTATCAGCACCACAACCACATTCCATCTCGAAAACTATGTCGCTTGCTTTAGAATCAGATATATTCATTGCATAATCGAACGTAATTTCTTCATCTGGCTCGATGTCTCTCATTGCGACTAAAAATATTTGTCCCTTTATTCCTGCATTAGGATTGCAACTATGATTAATAAAATCAGTATCTTCTGCTGACGGAATTTTTCTATACCCTAATACGAATCTTTCCTCTATTTGCATCGCGTATTCTTGTAATTCTTCAGGCATATCATACATCTCGTCTAAATGCATTATGTCTCCACCAAATATGATTAATCGCTCATCTTTTGGTATAAGCTTTACAGCATACAAACCTTTGCCATGCTTTTCTGATTCTCTAACTTCTAGATTATTATGTTTCCAACTACTATACATTACCATACATTTAGGAGAATTAAATCATTTATAAAGTAGACCACTACCTATAAATTATTATTCTTTCTAGGATTATTCTTTCTTGAATTCTACAACTTTCGGATCTAGAATTACTAGATAGTCTTGTGCTTTCATTTCTATAGAATCATTATGTGTTCCTGCACTAAAGACTATAAAATCTTTCTTGATTATGGATTCGTCCATATACATCGGAATATTAAATAATAAACTTGCAAATGGCGGAACGCTTCCTATTGTACATCCTGTTTGTTCTAGAACTTCTTCAGGACTCGCTAGTGCAACATTCTTGCTGTCTAATATTATTTTCAATTTTTTTAAATCAATTCTTAGATGTGCTGGAATAACTGCTTGAATAAAACTAAACGAGCCATCCTTGTTTTGAATTTTTAGTATAATTGCTTTTGCAGCATCTTCTAGATTAGTCCCACGTATCTTTGCAGCATCTTCACTAGTACTTACATGTTCGTGCATTAAATGTTTGTAATCTACTCTACTCTTATCGAGTATGTTCTTTATTTTTAGAAACGTTTCGACAGTCATATTACACCTTATGAGCGATTAAATGTAAAAAAAAGAAAAAAAGAAAAAACTTAATCGTTTTTTCCTAATGCAATTACTGTTCTTATTGCAACAACTAAACCTGATGCTGCAACAAATGCATTAAAGTTAGCCAATATTGAACCCAATATGACTGTTGCTGTTCCACCGATTAAGTTTTGCAAGTTCAATAAACTTGAAGCACTTAATATCAATACTGCTGTAGCTGCTAAGTATAATAATACTTCATCTTTGGATACATTGAAGAATCCAACTGCTACACCTAACACAAACAATACTGCTGGGAACCATATTAATTGCAAGAATCCAGTTAATATTGCTATTACTATTCCTACAATAAATGCCCACTTTCCTAGTGTGGATGTTTTTACAAATTTGTTTTTTGCCATTTTTTCTACCTCACGATTTATTGTTAGGTCTCAGAAATTTTATTTCTGCTACTTCACGATTTATTTCTATTTTCAACATAAGACAAGCAGATTTACTTATCTATTTTGAGCTTTAAATCTTTTTTAGTTTTTTCATCAATATCTGTGGGACAACCATCCATTGGACATTCGCCTTGTTTATTTTTAGGGAACGCAATTACTTCTCTTATATCATTTGTTCCAAGTATTAATGATGTTATTCTGTCGAGGCCTATTGCGAACCCGCCGTGTGGAGGAGCTCCAAATTTGAATGCTTCAAGTAAGAATCCGAATTTCTTTTCAGCATCTTCAATCGTTAATCCTATTACATTCATTACTCTTTCCTGAACGTCTCTTCTATTAATTCTTATACTTCCTGATGCTAATTCTATTCCATTCAATACCATATCATAACATGATGCACGTACTTGTCCGGGATCTGTTTCTAGATATTGTATATGTTCTTCTTTTGGTGATGTGAATATGTGATGTGCTGCATCCCATTTCTGATCTTCAGCATTCCATTCGAATGATGGGAAATCATATACCCAACAGAAGGCAAATTCTTTTTCATCGTATAAGTTTAATCTCTTTGCAACTTCTTTTCTAATGTTTGCCATTGCATCATTGCATGTTTTGAATTGGTCTGCAACAATAAACATTGTTGATTTATCCTTAGCGCCTAATTCTCTAATTAGATTCATTTGTATTTCTGTTGATATATGTTTTGCTGCACTTCCATCGAGTTTTAGATGCTTTGATTCTTCGTCCATTATCACTTTTAATGTGACTAAACCTTTTGCTTTGTATATCTTTGCTATTTCAGTTAATTCATCTGTTTCTTTACGTGTAAACTCGTGTTCTATAACTAATGCTTTTACTATTCCGTTACTCTCAATTGCTGATTTGAATACTCCAAATTCTGATTCTTTAACTAGATTAGTAACGTCTTTTAAGAATAATTCATATCTTATATCTGGTTTATCACAACCATACTTTTCCATTGCATCATCATATTTTATCCTTGGAAATGGTTTCACATCGTAATTTATGGCATGTTTCATAATATTCTTTACTAATCCCTCTCCTACCAGCCATATATCTTCTTGATGAGGGAATGACATTTCTATATCTATCTGTGTGAATTCTGGTTGTCTGTCTGCTCTTAAATCTTCATCTCTTAAACACCTTGCAATTTGATAGTATCTATCGAATCCTGACACCATTAACAATTGTTTGTATATCTGAGGACTTTGAGGCAGAGAATATGCAGTTCCTGGTTTTACTCTCGATGGTACGATGTAATCTCTTGCGCCTTCTGGCGTAGACCTAATTAAAAGCGGTGTTTCTATCTCTAAGAAATTTTTACTGTTCAAGAATTCTCTAGTTGCTTGCATTACTGTGTGTTTTAATGCAAGATTGTGTTGCATTTGTGGTCTTCTTAAATCTAGATAACGGTACTTTAATCTTGTTTCATCAGTATTATTTAATGGATTATCTAAGTCTAATGGAATAATTTCGCAAGTGTTTAGAACAGTCAATTCTTCTACATATAGTTCTATTGCTCCTGTTTCTAATTTCTTATTTGGTTCAGGTTTTTGTCTGACAATTCCTTTTACTTGAACTACAAATTCTCTTCTAAGATTTTTAACTTCAGGAATATCCTCTGTATTAATTGTTAATTGCGTAATTCCGTAACGATCCCTTAAATCTATAAATGCTAAACTACCATGTAGTCTTATTGAATGTACCCAACCCGATAGGGTTACATTTTTTCCTGCATCGTGTTCTCTTAAATCATTACAAGTATGTGTTCTATACATTACAAATCACCCACAACCCTCATTAATCACAATTATAACAAGGATATATGAGATACTTTTTAAAGTTTTTTGAAAAGATTTATTAATAGGCATATCCAGAAACAAGATATACAATAATATACTGAATAAATCATACCGGATAAAAAAAATAAATTATGGAGGAATACAATGAGTAATTTCATAACAGGTTTAGCAACATCCGCATATGACGCACCAATAGCGTCAATAGGGATACTATTATTAATATTTTTTATAATGTTTCTAGTCATGATAGGAGTGTACGTTTATACAAGTCTTGCATTAATGGCAATTGCAAATAAAACAAAAACAGAACCAGCATGGCTTGCATGGATTCCGATAGGAAATATGGTGTTAGTAGCAAAAATTGCTATGATGCATTGGTGGCCTGTACTTCTATACATACCAGCATTTATTTTTATGCTAATCGGCGTTATATTAGGTCAAATCTTTTATACTGCAGGCATAATATTTATGGCACTATATTATCTCGTCATCGTCGCCATAAGCGTATTCGCTACAATATGGTATTGGAAAATTTTCAAAAGAGTTGGAAGACCAGGATGGTGGTCAATTGCATCAACAGGAATAGGATTTTTTGGGGGATTACTTATGTTAATTCCTACCACTGCTACAAAAGTATTAGGCATAATTATGACAATCGGCGGAATGATATTGATGTTAGTATTTATCGGTATAGCAGCATGGGGAAATGCACCAGTACCAATTGTTAAAAAGAAAAAATAAAAGGTGAAAAAATGGGAAATACATCAGGATTAGCAATAACAGCACTAGTATTAGGAATTGTAGCTTTAATGTTAAGTTTTATTCCTATACTAAACATATTATTATGTATAGCAGCAATTACATTTGGAATTATAGGACTCAATAGTGTTAAGAAAACAGGTCAAGAAGGAAGAGGAATGGCAATAGCAGGAATAGTACTAGGTGGTGTAGCAATAGTCATTTCGCTAATAAGCTTTATAGGAATGATGGCATACTTTGGAGTATTGAATCCGCAAAGACTTATTCCTGAAAGATGTACAACTTCATCGGGATTCACGTGTATAGGTTCTCCTTTTGGTTCTGAAGGATCATCAAGAAACGTTATAGATATAACTTACACTATAGCGAGTGGTATGGGTTCAACACTTACATGTGATGCTACAAGAACAGAATTTAGTGGAACAATATCAGGATGTACTACAACAATTTGTGACCAAAGTAGCAGTAATTGTGAAACATCTAAAAAAATAGCTGATGGTGAAACAAAAGTAATAAAATTAACTGGTTGTACTAGTTCTAATGAAGAAACATACAGAGGAAACGTAAAGTTAACATGCATGAATGACAGAAGCGGATTATATGAATTAGTGACGACAGATATAGTCGGAGAAATCAGAAGATAAAATTATTTTTCTTTTTTTATTTTATTTATAATTTAGAATTAATCTTTCTTATGTAAGTCATGCAATACTTCTTCGATTTTATTTAAGTTCCATTTTATTGCATCGCCTTTCTTTCTGATTTCGCCGTTTCTTAAATCGAGTCTTGCAAATACTCCATGTACTTCATCAACTAACTCGCGTATTGCTTTTACTTCTTCCTTATTTTTTGCAATTGCTTCGAGAACTGATCTTCTTCCTAATTCGCCTGTTAAATCACTTAGACCGCCTAGATACGTGTATGGTTCCAGGTCTAACTCTTTGTGTGTTGGAATCTTTTTATCTTTAATAAATCCGTAGAAACAACATGCTTCACAATATTCTTCTAGAGCATTCTCCATGTTTTGTCTTAAATGAGGATGTTTTTCTGTTATCTTCTTTAGACCCGCAATAAGTGTTTTTGATTCGTCTAATAACGTTTTTGCTTCATCTAATTCAAATCGATGTAATGAATATATTGCTGACTTACTATTTTTTAGTATGATTCTAGAAGTATTAATTATTTCTTCTCTTCTTGTATCCTCTTCTTTCAAGTATGTTTCTATCTCTTTAAATGATTCTTTGTCTAACATAGTAATTATTGTGTAATATTTTCTGCAGGTATTTCAGCAGGAACTTCTAAGGGAATCTCAGGAACTGGTTCTGGAACTACAACAGGTGCAGGATTAAAATATTCGCATCCGGTTATACAAGATACATCGCCTGTTTGTCCATCAATTCTTAATAATACTTTGTTTATATCGCCAGTCACAGAATCTGTAAATAATGCATTAGCAAACCATGTAGCATTCTGATTATACATGTTTACTCTAGTGTATGCTTGACGTTTAGCTTGCGCTACAGCCATACCATAGTTATCTACATATTTACCTGCATCTAACTCTTCTACGAAAGAAACTTCTATTAAAGGACAATCCGTCGATCTTTTCTGCTCAGTACCGTCATAACATATATACTTGGTACTACAACCAGTTAACACAAAAGACAAACCCAATATTAATGTAAACAACAGTATTGTACGTTTATTCATAATTACACCTTAAATATGTCCTGGATAAGGGTTTTTATAAATTTATTGAAATTACGTTTTAAAGAACTATAATTCTTCCTCAGTAATAATCGAATTCATAATCAAAAGATTTATATACTGATTATTTTATAAAATGAGTACTATGACCGTATTTGGCGATAGTATAAACTTTTTGGTGAAGTTAGGAGTATACGACATTATTTTGCCGTTCTTGTTAGTGTTCGTGTTAGTTTTTGCTTTATTAGAAAAAACAAAAATTCTAGGTACGGAGACTCAGAAGGACAAGAGTGGTGAAAAAACAGAATATACTAAAAAAAGTTTGAATGCAATGATAGCATTTGTGACTGGTTTCTTCGTCGTCGCTTCCACTCAACTTGTTTCTGTAATAAACCAAAGTTTATCTCAAATATTCCTATTATTATTGCTAGTTGTTTGTTTTATGATGGTATGGGGAGCATTCCACCAACAAACTAAAGAAGGTTTCTTCTTGAATCCTAAGAATAAACAACAAAAGTTTTATTATAATGCATTAATGGCAGTCGTATTCATATGTATAATTGCAATCTTCCTTAATGCGCTAGGTTGGTTACAATTAGTATCTGACTTTTTGACGGATAATTGGAATACAGATTACGTTGCAGCAGTAATATTTATAGTTATAATTGTAGGATTTATGGCATGGATTATGGCAGATCCTAAAAAAGATGATGATGATAAAAAAGAATAAAAGGTGATTTGAAATGGCATATTACAACACAGGATATTCAGGTTCTGGAAGTGGCGGAATGTTAGCTCAGGGAATATTTAAACTCCAAGAGATTGGTATAATGGACGTTATATTACCATTTATATTAATATTTACAATTGTATTTGCAGTATTGCAAAAGACAAAAATTCTTGGTACTGAAGATGATGGAAAAAGACCTAAAAAGAATTTTAATGCAGTAATTGCATTAGTGATGGCATTAGCCGTAATAGTTCCTCACATTACAGGAATGTATCCTACACCTGGTTCTGATGTTGTTAACATAATCAACACAGCACTTCCAAACATCTCTGTTGTTTTAGTTGCTGTTATAATGATGTTGTTAATGATTGGTGTATTCGGTGGAGGAGTAGATTTCTCTAAATCAGGTTTCATGGGATGGGCAGTCGCATTTGCTATTGCAGCAACAATATTCATATTTGGTACTGCAGCATACTGGTGGGAATTACCTCAATGGTTAGGATTTATGTATGATTCAGACACTCAAGCATTGATTGTAATATTGTTAGTATTCGGCGCATTGATTGCATTCATCACTGCAGACGATACTCCTAAGGATCCTAAGAAATACAATTTCATAGAGGATTTGGCTAGAATAGGAGGCCACGATAAAAACAAGTGAGGATAAGAAAACATGGCAACATTTGTAGACATAAGTATTATTAATAATTTCAGTTCGATATTTACTTTTATACTGGTATTCGTAATACTTTATGCATTAATGGAAACTACTAAAGCATTAGGCGAAGGTAAAAAAAGTTTGCATGCTATAGTTGCTGTTGTGATTGCATTTTTGGTTTCCATGTCTTCAGGTGTTGTTGCAGTAATTCAAAGTTTCACTCCATGGTTTACTTTGCTTGTTATAGTTATTTTCTTTATTTTATTCGCTGTTAAATTGTTTGGTGTTAAAGATAGCGGTATCGCTGATGGATTCAAGAATAATAAATCTATCATGACTTGGATATTAATTTTAACTGCAGTAATTTTATTATTCTCATTAGGATCTGGTTTCGGTCAACAAACTTTAGAAGAAGGTCAAAAGGGCGGTGGTGCTGTTAGTGTTGCTACTGGTAATACTACAACCCCTACAGATACTGGAAGTTTCAGTCAGAACTTGTATAATACATTATATCATCCTAAAGTTTTAGGATTGATATTAATCATGATTATCGTCTTAATTTCTGCGATATTCTTGACAGATGTAGATAAGATTTAATTATATTTTAGTTTTTTGTGAAGATGTTGCCATCTTCTTCTCATCTTTCTTTACTCTTCTTTCGAGTTTTTTAATATCCTCTTCAGCAGGTAAATTTTCTGGAATGATTTTGTTTTTAGCTAAGATGTGTCTCATTTCTTTATTATTTTTAATGTGTTCATTTGTTATTTTATCTTCGCCATTTAGATTGTTTTGTTTTACATTAAAATTAGTAATTTCTGTTGCAAAATTCTTTGCTGCAATGGTCACGGTTGGAAGAAAGTCAGCGAGCGGTTTACTTTTAGGAACACCTAACTTGTTTTTAATTTGTAGTGTGTTAAATCCGCCAAATAATGCGGCATCACCTTTACTTCTTATTCGGGCGAAACCCTCGTCATCAACTCCACGTTCATAAATCAATTTAGACAACTCTGTTTCTGATGCAGTAAGTTTATTTCTCGCAATAAATCTTTCTTGAAGCGCTATTCTCTGCTCTATTAATTCTTGTTTTCTTGTCTGTATAGCGAAATAACTTTGTGCAAAAGCAATTTGCTCTTTTCTAGAATCACCATTTTGAGCTATTAGATAACATGCATATCTTGTGAGCATAATATCTTCTACTTCTCTCTTAGCATCTGATCCAATTTCAACCATTTTCCTGATGTCAGGAAAATGGTCATTGACTTCGTGACCTGAGTTTTTGCAGGCAATTTTCGCCTTTTCAATAACATTAGAAAAATTCTCCCACTTGTCATATCCTAATAATAGTTGTAAATCTCTCGCAAACCAGAATTCTACACCGTCTGCATCCTTAGCATATTCTTCGAATGTTTTTTGGGGTTTTATGATAATTGACTTTTCCATTTTTATCCTCTAATATTTGGAAAGATTCATTCATTTATATATTTCGCGTGAACATGTCCAGTGAGAATATAACTGAGGAGCGATTTTAGCCACTACTAAGTAACTACAATAATAAACTTTATAAACAGATATATCTGCTATAGAGTATGAGTAAGCTAGAGAGCATTACAAACAATGAAGTAAGACGTGATAGCAGACTCAAGTCATTCTTAAGAAAAGCAGTATTAACTGTAGGTTTAACTTTAGGCACAATATTCGCAAGTGCTCAAAGCTATGATGCAAATTTCAAAGTGCGCGAATTAACACACGGAACAGGAGCAGATGTTGGTTCTGCCAATGTTAGTTTAGTCGACGCTACAAATAATATTCAATACTTAGGTCAAACAGATGCAAACGGTGTAGCGACAATTAATGGAATGAAGCCAGGAACATATCAAACAACAGTAAAGAAAGAAGGCTTCATACAATTTGTGAAGGCGAATTATACTGTCGACGGAAATAAGCAGGTTAATGTTAGTTTGATTAAGAAATTGAGAGTAGGAGACTGGGGTAACGATACGTTTGATGTCGCATTCTATGGATCAGTATTTCCTAATATTTTTGCCGATGGAGGAATAGATCCGCCACACCGATTAAGATTTACTCAAATTAATAATAAAATACTAAACGCTGATGCTATAGACAGCACTATCCTGAGTAATATAGAGCAAAACATACAACAATTTACAGGATATGATTTAATAAATTATGTGACTAGCGGAGATAGTTTGCATACAATATATGCTAATTCTAATACAAATACCAGTGCTAACAGTACTGATGCGAATGGAATAATTGTTTCTGGTTTCTCTAAAATGACTAATAGCGATATTTTGAGACAATATTTTCATGAAATAGTGCGTCAATTTAGCATGAGACCACCCACTAACGGAATTATGCTACGACCATCAGTAATGGATCCTGCTGCTCAAACAATGACAGATCCTCAAATTTGGGATTATGATAATTTAGCCGTCACAACAGATGAACATCTCGCAGTTAAACGTGGTGAACAAAATGTGTTCAACATGAGTCATATGCAAGAATTCTCACCATTCACGTCTACGACTGGAACTAGCATATTAATGCCGATTAGTGGTGCAACTAATCTTCCGACAAGTATAGAGGTTAAAGCAGCTATAGATTTACAAGCAAAAAAATACAGATTACAAGTTTCAAAGAATGAGACTTTTACTGATTTCGTATTTAACGGAGATGTATTCAGAAATGATACAATATTAACTAATCTTCCTGCAGGAACACAACTATATATTAGAGAGAACGTAAGTAATGATTTAGGAACTAGCGCATGGTCACCTACAGTAACAGTCTCTACAGCAGGCGCCATCGTATATCCTGATCAAGCTTTAATCGGTGCGCCACTAAATAACGCAACTAAAGTTGGAACTCCTGTTCCTTATACTGTAAGCGCAAACAATGCAACTTCATTTAGAATAGTTGCTGCTAGAAATTCTGACTTATCACAAATATTGAAAGACACTATTGTTCTAGTTAATAATCCAAACATACCTCTGCCTAAGAGTATAGATGTATATACTCAAGTGTTTGGAATTAATGCAAACGGCACAGGTCTTGGTTCAGTTATAGTGCATTATACTACAATTAAGGCCGATCCTACAAATGCAAATGTACTAACTCCTATTAACAATGCAATAAAAGTAGCTCGACCAGTAAACTTCACAAATGAGGAATCAATAAACGCGGAACAATACAGGTGGAGAATAAAGAACCACATAAGTAAAATAATTGTTCTGGACTCATTACTAAACGATAAAAACGGATTCCCATACGATAAATTAACGCCAGGAGAAACATATGAAGTAACAGTACAACCAATAAACAGCGATGTACAAGGAAATGAATCAGCACCA
>JANNSE010000108.1:0-5437 GCA_031402215.1 Candidatus Woesearchaeota archaeon
TCAATGAATTTTATCATTCTAACCCTATACTAAGTTCTGAAGATAAGGAATTAATGAAAGCAAGATTATACTTAATTTATAATATTCAAATTGTTCTGAAAATAGGACTGAATCTACTACATATACAAGAGATAGGTGAGATGTGAGTGTTGTATGGAACTCTCTAAATATAAATCAAAAATACCTTCTAGCATTTACCCTAAATTGGAATCTAGAATTAAAACGTTTAGACCCGCACAATTTAAAGCAATAGATGCAGGAATATTTGAGGATAAGAGTTTACTAATATGTACTCCGACTGCTTCTGGAAAAACACTCGTTGCAGAACTTGCAATAATGAATGCAATATTTCACGATAAAGGTAAATGTGTTTATGTCGTGCCGTTAAAAGCTCTTGCAAGTGAGAAATATGAACATTTCAAAAGTATGCACGCGTTTAAAACAGCAATAACAAGCGGAGATACAGATAGTGATGATTCATACTTAGATAAATATGATTTAATTATAACAACAAGTGAAAAATTTGATTCTTTAATTAGACATAAAACTCCTTGGTTGAAACGAGTTAAAGTTGTAATAGTTGATGAAATACATTTACTTAATGACGCTAGTCGCGGACCTACGCTAGAAATTTTAATCACAATACTACGAAGAGTGTTAAAAGATTTACAAATAATAGGTCTTAGTGCTACGATTGGAAATCCTACTGAACTAGCCGAGTGGCTAGACGCAGAGTTAATTCTAGATGATTGGAGACCTGTAAAATTAAAGAAAGGAATATACCTTGATGGAAATATAGAATTTAGCGAATAATCGATATACATAAGTATTTAGAATCTAGCCAACTCTCTTTTATCCGTATACAATACTGGAGATAATCTTTTAATCTTCTGGAAGGCAGCAGCATAATATGCGAGTACAGATTCACGTCTAATCATATCTCTAATTATATAATATTCACAATAACATAAATCATCTTCTAATAGCTCTCTAAGAAAATCTGTAGTGTGTTCAAATCCTTCAGGACTAGAATCTACTTGTGAAGCCCATAACCATACTTTCAACAGATTCTTAATTAAATCCGCAGAACTCACAACTTCTTTTCCAATAAAGTTATAATTCTGGTCACAGAATTTCACAATCATAGGAGTATCGTCATGATACTTTAAACTCTGAATAATGATATTATTAACATAGAAATTATATGAATCCCAAGATATACAATTCAATAATTCTTGACCTGAAGTCACACCATATGAATTCTTAGAAACTAATTGATATAAAGTGTTATAGATATTATACAAAGACGAGTGATTCTCTTCTTTAATCATTGAATCCTTCAAAAATTTCTTAAAACCATCTACAGTAAATAACATACCATTTTTTTTAAACAGATAATATACGTGTTTTGTCATCTCACTATATAAATTAGTTAATATATTCAAGTCACGTATAATTGATTCATTTTTCGGTAGAACATCATCATTTAATTCAGAAATTCTATGTAAACCATAAGGTCTACCGTCCTTATGTAGAGCCAATCTAGGTAAATCTTCATTAAAGTCGTGTAAAAATGCTATAATTATACGAAAATAAGGATCCAGATTAGGAGGAATATTATTAGTAGCTTGCAAGAAGTGCATTATTCCAGCTGTACCGGTCCAATGAGAAACAGAAGACACATCACTCTTGCGTCTTAATTGATGATGAACAGCTAATGCTGAAGCTTTAATGGCATAAGGCGCGTATGGTCCGAATTTGTTACGAAAATGTACGCCAACCTCAGATTCAATTTCTACAACAAGCGAGTCTACATCCTCAGTACGTTTAATTTGTGAGCAGAAGTATTCATCGATAGCACAAAAATCATCATCACTATCTATCATTCTACGCATATCAGATAATAATGTTGGCGCTTCTAGATCATGCTCACGTAATGTTCCAACCATAAATTCAGGATCCTTATAGAAACGTAATATAGATTTAGTCACATTAGCAGCGACTTTTTCTCCATGAAGAAACACTAATGTATCACGATCCGGAGTACGTTTATGTAATATATCATTAAAGATTTTACTTGCAGCAATATATCTGGGAGAATTAATCCAATTAAGCATATCTTGAGTTTGACGCATTGTATACTCCAAAATTGAACGTGAATTAACACGAACTAAATTTGAAATGAAAAATGAGCCCGTGAGGATTTGAACCCCACTTTACCGGTCCGAAGCCGGTCGTACTATCCAAGCTATACTACGGGCCCTAAAGTTAATTACACTATGAATGGAAATACATCTAGCGTTTAAATAATTGATGATTTCAAAAGAAATACACAGAGAAGAATTAAAAGAAAATATCGAAAGCTTATTCCATCTTTTCAAGTGTGATTTCAATTGTTGATACTCGAACATCTCGTCCTTCCTTGTTCTTGAAATCTTCAGAATTTGTATGAATTACTTTAACTCTAACTTTATCCTTTAAGAATCTCTTAGTTGTAACTTCAACAATATCAACTGCTTTACTTATGAATTTTCCACGTGCTTTTAAGAATACTTCATCAGCACCTTTAGTTGTGAATTGCATAACTAGACTAGTTACGTAGTTCATGAATGGCTTAGTTCCAACAAATACTGTATTGTCTTTCCCTTCTTCCATTGATACCACCCGCTATTCTTAATCAAATCGCTGTTTAATTTCTATTCTTCTTTAATCTAGTAGCGTAGCCAGCAATGATGTTACGCATTTTCTTGGATGCTATTTTAGCCTTGCCGCCTAATACTTTTTTATTGTCATCAAAGGATGTAGTGAACTCGTCACCGTGCTTATCCATCAAATCTTCTGTAGTTCTCTTAATCAACATAGTCTTAATTCTGCCCATAATAATCCCTCATCTTATTGGAATAAAAAAACGATTTATAAATATTGTGATATTTATCGTGATATTAACTGACTGTGCTTAGAATTACTCTCACCATCTAGCATATTTAATCTTTTGTTCTGATAGTCGTAATAATTGATTATACTTTGCAACACGTTCAGATCTGCATGGAGCTCCTAGCTTTATATGACCTGCTCCAAGTCCTACAGCCAAGTCTGCTATGAATGTATCTTCAGTCTCGCCACTTCTATGGCTAACCATTACAATCCATCCGGCACCATGAGCCATTTTTGCAGCATCAATTGCTTCTGTTACTGTTCCTATCTGATTAACTTTCAATAATAGAGCAGAACACAATTTCTTATCTATAGCCATCTTAATGCGCTCAGTATTTGAAACAAGTAAGTCGTCACCAATTATTGGAACTTTCAATTTAGATGCCTTTTCTGTTAATTTTGCCCAACTATCAAAGTCATCTTGATCAAATGGATCTTCTAATGTTGCAATAGGATAAGTCTTCAATAAACGTGCGTAATATTCAATCATTTCAGTTTTTGAATAAGGCTTATCCATAACATAATTTCCTGTTGCTTCATCATAGAATTCTGATGCTGCCGCATCAATTGATATCTTTACTTTGCCTTTGTATCCTGCTTTTTTTATTGCTTCAACAAGCAAATCTAATGCTTGTTCGGGTGTAGTTAATTGTGGAGCAAATCCGCCTTCATCACCAACATTTGTTGCAGCCTTACCATATTTTTCTTCAACCAATTTCTTTAGTATGTGATAAACTTCAGCAGTCATTCTTACGGCATCCGAGAAAGTTTTAGCGCCAACTGGGGCAATCATAAATTCTTGTATTTTAAGATTAGATCCTGCATGTTTTCCGCCATTTATTACATTAGCAAAAGGTACAGGTATAGAATATATTCTAGAAGGATTAGTTGATCTCTTATCATAAATTAGGTTAGCGATTGGTAGTGAAGAAAGTAATGCTTTACTATCTTCATGAGCTAATTCTCCAACATACTCATATAATTGTTTTTGTTTAATCAATGCGGCAAGTCTGCATACAGCCATGCTCACACCAAGAATAGCGTTGGCTCCAAGTTTTGATTTATTCTTAGTACCATCTAAAGCAATCATTGCTTCATCGATGTTTCTCTGATTCAAGAATTCCATTCCAACAAGTTTCTTAGCAATTATAGTATTAACGTTGTTAACTGCTTTCATGACTGATTTTCCTAAATACTCTTTCTTACCATCCCTTAATTCTAATGCTTCATACTTTCCAGTACTCGCACCACTTGGAACTATTGCTGATGCTTTTATAGTATTAAAGTATGCTTCTACTTCTATGGTAGGATTTCCTCTAGAATCTAGCACTTGTCTAGCAATTAACTTAGTAATTTTCAAATCAAACACCCCGATATTAAGTTGAGCACAAAAAATGAACATAAAAATAAATTAGAAAAAATAAAATTAAAAATTTACTTTACTGGCTTTCCAGTAACAGAAACTAATAGTGTTTCGTAAAGCTTGCTTTGAGGGTTTTGATAAAGGAATTTAAATTCTCCCTTAGCAACTTGAATAGCGTTAAACGAAGCAGTACATCCTGAAGTAACTATAGTTACACCAGCACCATCTTCAACTGTTCCAGTTTGATTAGTACCTACAGCACCATTACAATTAACCGTTCCCTGAGGACAAATAAAAGTACCGCCCGTACAAGTAGCAAAAGGACCTGTTCTGGTCAAATTAGTAGCATCGCCTGTAGCTAGTGTTATCGGATATCCTAAACCGTTCACGATTGAGAATACTACAGTATCAGCAGCCATTATTGGCTTACCAGGACAAGCAAAACCTGAAGAAGCTAAACAAGTATCAGGAGTGAACTTTGACGGATTAAGAATACCGAAGTACGATAATGCTCCGATTGCAGCCAATACTACAAGAATAGCCCAACCATAAGTCATCATAAACTCTAAAGCCGCTTGACCCTTGAAATTAAATTTTTTCATCAAAATTCACCTCGAAATATATTTACGATTTAGGTTTACCCGTTACAGAAACCTTTAATGTTTCTGTTAAACCACTTTGTCTATTAACATAAAGTAAGTTAACTTCTCCTTTAATAACTGATGCAGAACCAAAACTACAATTCGTGAAAGTTACAGTTATACCGGCACCATCATCCACTGTTCTATTGTTTCCTATAGGATATGTACACAGAGTAGCTCCAGCGGATCCAGATGGACAGATGTATATACCTTGTCTGTATGTACGATTCACTGCGCCTGTTGAATATGTAAGACTGATGTCTCCACCAGTGATATTTGTATAATAAGTTGCTGGAGTAGTCGCGCCATTATAACAAGGTAAAGTTGAGTTTACCAAGCAAATTCCTGCTGCACTACAATTCCTGCTCATTATAATAGGATATCCTAAACCATTAACAACTGTAAATGAAATGTTTCCAATGTTTGTAGCACTATTTGCAGTAAGTATTGGTTTACCTGGGCAAGCAAAACCTGCTGAAGCTAAACAAGTATCAGGAGT
>JANNSE010000109.1:0-2925 GCA_031402215.1 Candidatus Woesearchaeota archaeon
GCAGTCATCACAAAAATAAACATCATATTCTATAGTTATCGGTCTACAGCAGTCATCAGCATCTTGTTCAAATGTATAACTCATAGAACACTCTCCACATTTGTATCTTTTCTCTGTTTTCATGCTTTACTCACCTCTTTAGTTTTTGTAGTAATAGAGTAATCCTTATCCATTAATTCTTTATTTTTAGAATGAATATTTGCAGGTCTTTCCCTGCCGTCAGAAGATGGTTTCTCCTCCTTTGGGGATACCCTAGATGCATCCGTTGTATCGTTGTCATTGCCATTTCCCTCCAGAGTTCTATGTTGGCTACCCCTTGAATTATCTTCGTTAAGTTCGGGATTATTAATTTCGCTTTTGTTTAGTAATCTGAATTTCATACAAGGACATGGCTTTGCATACATACAATCTCCACCATCTTCTGCATGAGCTTGATAATCATGTTTACAAAAACATAAGTCTCTTGTTTCGTTTTTGGTTGATGATGCGTCTTTTTCTACACGACATAGATGATTAAAACAAGAACCACAAATAGTATGGTCTTTCATAAATACATTAACTCTAAAATAGATTTCAGTTTCATCAAAGTCAGGGTATCTTGTTCCACACCATTCACATTCATTAGTTATCATTTCGTTTTCTCCTTGCATAGCATATCTTTTAATTCCTGAATAACTTGTTTATAACTATCATAATCAAATCTATTCTTTTTTGCCCAAGTGTCTATTATATTATACACTTCAGCATTGTTTTTGTATACTATGTTATTCATTTAGTTTTCTCCTTTAAATCCGAATCACAAACTAAAAAGGTAAATTCTGTTTCTTTTGGTATTCTTATTAAGCAATCACCTCTAGTTGTATTTGTAATTAAAGCATCTACATAACCATCAGTTTCAATAACCCATGCTTTAACAACCATCGGTAAAATATTAATTACTAAAGCAGTTATACCAATTCCTATAAACATAAATAAAAATAAATAAATTATTAAGGTATTCTTATTTAATGTAATTGTTTTATTTCTTATAATTTCGTTTGTTGGTCGTTTCATATAAACTCCTCAATTATACTAATCAATCCAATTATAAATAATAATAATTGTACATCTGCATTATATAAATATCTCAATACTTTTTTAATCATTGTTTCAACCTCTCAATCTTTTGCAAATTCAAACAAACAATTAATGCTTGTAATAAATCTAATTCATCTGATAAACCCATTCTTTCAAAACCAATACCTTTTAGAACAGAAATTCCAAATCCACCATTTTCATACTCTTCTATTTGAATTCTAACTTTTGTGCTACTCATTGTTTCAACTCCTCAATCTTTTGTTTTAATTCTTCATATATGTTTATATGACGACCACCAACATAAATATAATTCCCGTTTGTTGTTGATTGGAAATTGTCCATTAGAAATCGAATCATTAACTTTTCAACTTCATCAATCGTTAAATTAACGCCCTCTTGAAAACCTTCTTTTCTAACTTCAGTAATTTCCCAATGTGTCCCTAATTTTATATTTCTTTTTCTAATCTCCTTATCAAATTCCTCTAAGCGTTGGGTTATTTTATCTTCTTTCTCTAGCATTCTTTCAACTCCTTATCTAATTCATCTTCTTTTGTATCTAATCCACAAGCTTTACAGAAATATGAACCATCTTTTCTAATTCTAACATCTAATAACTTACATCTTTCACATCTAGTTCTATAAATATTAATTTTACTAACATCTTCATTTAAAACCACTTTAAGATTTTCTAATTCTTTTATAACTCTATTTATTGATTGAATTATTTGAAGTCTTGAATAAGTCATTTTCCTTTCAACTCCTCAATTAAAGATTTTATTCTATTCCATCCCATTAAATATTCTCCATCCCCACTATCCAGTCTAGGTGCATCCTCAATCAATTTTAAAACTTCATCAATCGCAACATTAACGCCCTTCTGCACATAAAACTTATTTCTTGTTAAAGTCTCAATCTCTTCTATCATTTCACGTCTAGTTCTATCAGTTCCCTTGTCCGTTTTTATAAAATCTTCTCTTTTCTTGATTTGCTTATCAAATTCCTCAAGAAGTTGTTTTATCTTTGACATTTTTTACTAACCTCAATTTCAAACTGGTTTAATCTTGCTAACTTTAAAGCCAATTTATACCTTTTACAACATTCATAATCATGGAACTCAACACTAATTACTTTCATTCCGCATTCTTGACATTCAAATTCCTCTAATCGTTTTTTTATTTTATTCTTTTTCATTTCATTAATTGCATCTGTATCTACATTAGTAACTAAATCTTCTTTATTCATTTTATTTCAACCTTCCTTATCTCAACATAGTCATCATGTTTGAGAGTTTTATCAGAAGAAGGAACAGTTATGCGTCTTTGTTTCTTGTCCGTTTTAACTTTGGATATAATCTTTGTCATAGAAGAATAGGGGGATTCACCTATTTAAATGTTTCTATATTAGCTATATTAGTTACTAGCACAAGTACACGCTCCAGTTACTCCTACAACTGTAGTACAATGTCCAAAAGTTCCATCAGCTAAATAACACATCGCTTGTCCACTCCATGCACTCGCATTCTGTGATATAAAATAACCTGTTACATTAGCATTTCCATTAACGCTTAATTGTTGTGATGGGTTAGAATTATTAATTCCTATAAAACCACTCGAAGCAATATATAAAGAATTATTTTGATTAGCCATATTAAACCTAACAACTGGATTATCGGCGTTTTGTAAATCCCATTTTACTTCTTTAATTCCTCTAGCCGTTCCCAACCCTGTCGCCCTATTTGCTCTAAAAGTAATATTCATTTTATTTGCTGTACCTGACGCAATACTATCGATTTGAAAATCAGGCGGTATTGGTCTTGTTAAAGCACTAGGATTTCCACCCCATCCAAAA
>JANNSE010000110.1:0-11085 GCA_031402215.1 Candidatus Woesearchaeota archaeon
CAGGACCTCCTGGACCAATTGGTCCGCCAGGACCACCAGGACCAAATCCTCCTGTACCACCAGTACCACCACCTGGAGGAGGATATTTTGCTCCAAGACCTCCTGGAAGAATTATACCGCCACCTACGCCACCTATCGAAAATCCTTCTGATCCACCAACTGATCCAGCTAAAATAATATTTAACCCTCCTAGTCCAGAACCTAATATCCCTATTGAACCAGAAAAACCAAAAATAGATGATACTAAAGAGATATTTATTGATTTATCTCCAGATTTTAATCCGATAAGAAATCAAGGCAGACTAGGTTCTTGTGCAGGATTTGCATTTACTTCTACTTTCGAGTATTTGCTCCATATAGAAAAAGGCATTAGTAAAAAATATTTATCTCCACTATATTTATACTATAAAACAAGAGAAATACAAGGAAATGTAGACACTGATAAGGGCTGTCAAGATGATCCGGCAATAGAAGCTATGCAAAAAACGGGTGTGTGTTATGAGGATTTATGGACCTATGAAGACAAAGAGAAATCAGATAAGTGGAAGATGCGTCCTGCGACTAATGCCGACTCTGATGCTATGTTAAAAAAAATAGTTGAAGCATCTAAAGTTAGTAAAAATAATCCTGATGCAATGATACATGCTCTACTTGAAAAACACCCTTTGTTTATTGGAGTATTGGTTCCTGAAAGTTGGATGGGTGCTAAAGGAAAATTTTATCATGGTTTGAATCCTAAACTAATTCCAGATTCTGGTCACGCCATGGTTATTGTAGGCTATCATTCAAATTATCCTTTTAAAGATGAGTCAGGTAAAACCATAGGTGTTAAAGCTTTCAAAATTAGAAATAGTTGGGGTGTTAAATGGGGAGAGAATGGATATATGTGGATATCTGCTGAATCACTTTTAAAACTTTTACATAGTAGTCCTATAATCATTAAAGGTCACAAGGGTGATACTGGAAAAAAATTAGATTTATCCGTCACTGGACGAGTAGTAGTAGAACATGGGGATAATATAATCAGGCCAGAAAAAACGGGATATCAAATATTTTCAGATAATAAACTTGATGACATAATGTCGCTTTCTGATTCATATTTTGTCGGAGCACTAGCTCAGATTAAAGGAAAATTAGTTCCACTTGGAGAGATAAGAGTCAATGATCCTAGCGGAAGATTCTCTTTCAAATTTTCTGCAAATCCTTTAGAATTCGAACCATTAACAGAATTAAATAAATTCCCTAACCTTCAGAACATAAATTTCAAAAACCTTCCTGCTGGCGTTGTCGTATATAAAAAACATGGCGATAATAGTCCGGATAAAGACTGGTTCTTCCATATAGTAAGTTTTGAATATAGTTTTGGCGGAAGAGGCGGAGAAGGAATCAAAGATGAAAATAACTCTATATCATCAAAATATCACAAAGAAATAAATCATTCAGGTATACCTATTACATTTAATCAAAATCATACACACGAAATTAATGTAATAATACCTATATCTAATAAATTACCTACATTAAAATCTAAAAGTAAAGATCAAACAACCTAAACAGAAAACGGCATAGTATATTATCTCTTTCCCTTTATCTCTAATAAACCATTAAGTGCTTCTTCAATACCTTTTGCTGTTTTATCCCATGAGAATTGTTCTACGACAGTCTTTCGAGCATTTTTACCCAAGGTCTTTCTAAATTCTTCATCTGATATTAATCTCTGAATATTCTTCGTTAAAGAATATTGATTTTGTTTTTCGAAGAATAATCCATTTTGACCGTTTTTAATATAACTCTTTATGAATCCTACTTCTGTACTCACAACTGCAAGTTGACACGACATTGCTTCTAATACACTTAAAGAAGTAGTTTCTGTTAATGATGGTAGGCAGTATATATCCATTACTTGAAGATAAGGTACTGGATTGTTTTTTGCCCCAGTCAATATAACTCCTTGTCTAGACAATAATTGTTTTTTTATAGACTCCACACCGTCTCCCACGATTAATAATTTAATATTTTTATTAGTTTGTTGTAATCTCGTGAATGCTCTTAGTAATGTTATTAAATCTTTTTCGTGACCTATACGCCCATGATATCCTATAACAATATCTTCAGGTAAAAATCCCAATTGCTCTCTTAAGTCTAATTCTTGTTCATCATCTACCGGAGCGAACTTCTTTATATCAACGCCCAAATTTACTATAGCTGATTTTGTACGAATATTATTCCATAAAAATAATTCTGAAACACTTTGAGAGGGCATTATTAATAAATCACAGTTATTATACATTTTTTTAGCTGTACGCTTAGCTAATATTTGACTATACTTCTTTAACAAAGGATTATTCAAAGCTCTTGGCACTAATTCCCACTCTATAGAGTGAGTATACGCTGCTAAAGGTTTCTTGTATCGTTTAGCTACTTTAATTGCAGTAACACCTACAGGACCAATCGTTTGTGTGAATACTATGTCAGCATCCTTTACAACACTAGCAATTAACCTACGCTTAAATGCAGGTATAGAAAAATCTCCTACTTTAATAAATTTCATTAACGGAATTTTAACTAATTTAATATGTGGATCCTCATATGTGCCGTAGTCTGGTGCTATTACAGTAATATCGTAATGTTTATGTAATCTAGGAATCATTTCTGATAAGAATCTTGCAATACCATCCCATCTAGGCAAGAAATTATCTGTAGCTATTACAAGTTTCTTCTTACCATCTAATAATTCTTCAACCATTATGCACCAATATTATCTAATTATAAAATTTTAGTCTATCTTATCTTGTAAAAAGTTTCTGCATGTTTTACTTTTATTTCTCTAGCACTATGCCATGATCTTAAATATACAGTCCACATTAGCCAAAACAAAGCACGTTGTTGACTAGTAAACATCTTTAGAGCTTTTATTTTCATATCAAATGTATCCGAGACATCCACCACAATTTTTACATAGTGTCTTTTCTTGAAATTAAATAAATTCCATACATCAAACATGTAAATATCGCATTTATATCTCATTCTGTCCACGGTTTCTAGTAACAATTTATTTAATGCTCTATGATCTGGCATTGGATCATCAACAGAATGCGTAAATATTATGCTAGGATTGTATTGTAATATCAACTTTTTAAGTTTGGGATACATCTTTTTCTTGTTGAATTGCTCAGTAAACTTTGTTTCTTCCAATCCTAAGAAAGTTACTCCGTGACCGCCTAAATACTTGTCTACTTCTAATGCTTCTTTTACTCTAGCACGTATAGTTATCTCTTTTTTAGTTAAAGGCAATGATTGCTCACCATAAGAAAATATTACGGTGTAAACTTTTTTACCTTCCTTTGCATATTTTGCTACAGTACCACCCGGACCAAATATTTGATCATCAGAATGCGCACATACAATTAATACACTATCGGAATCATGACCATGTTCGTCTAATTTTACTTCTTTCTTGCGCTTAATATTACTCTTGCTATTACCCATGGTCTAGATGTAGCACAGCGGTTTTTAAAGTTAATCCTATATCTGGCTAGAAAACAATCAAAACTATGCCTTAGGCCAGAATGGTGCAGCATAATTCTCATATACTTCATACTTCTTTAATAAATTAGAATCTGTTGGAAGTATTGAACTTCTAAGTATCCACGAAGAATCTACTCCTAATGGTATTCCTCTAACTTTATCTTGGAATGGTTCGATTTCTTTTAATACGCAAGATATACTATTCAATAATTCTCTTTCGATAATTTTTGTTCCCGGAATAGGATTTAATCTTGTTATTGCTCTTGCATGAATATATTCTGGTAATATCCTCTTTAAATCAGCACAAGAATTATAGATTTGATTTTTTAAATCTGTACGATACGTCTTCATAATTTTGTTTGCAGCGATTGGTTCCAATTCATCTAAGTTCGGTGGTTTAATCGCTATTGGTTCTCCGAAAGCAATAGTTGGATCACCGTGTTCGATTTTCAATGAAGCTATTATTTCTTTCAAACCATATTTCTCTTCTTTTCCATTCATTACTTCATGAACATACGGCCAAGAGGAAGATACAGGCACAACAAAACAAGAGACCGATTTTGCAGCCTCTATTGCTCCTTGAATTCCAGCTACAGCAAAATTTCCCATTAAACCAGTATCACTTCTATGACCTTCAGCAAAGTATACAACAGAACGTCTACGCGATAATGCTGCTTCTGTCATGCATTTTGCTTCCATACTGGAATTAGAAGAAACCGTATCAAGACCAAATATTCCTACATGAGCCACAAGCCATCTTAATACTGCTTTATCAGGAATACGATCTTTGTTCATAATAGAATAAGGAGTTACTCCCCCAATTATTTCTTTTACTGCTGATGGTATTGCTAATGTTTCTAAGAAATTTATATGAATAGGATTGATTAATATTCCTATTCCTTTACCGTCATTATAATGTTTCTTTTGATATTGAAATAAATCTTGCGTAGATTTAGAAAATTCAAAATTTATATTCATTATTTTTCCAATTCTGTGCCATAAATAAGTCTCACAAACATTAGTGATTAAACTGTTTCTGACCATCTTAATGTCTTGTGGCGTTAATTGTTCTCTAACTGTTCTTTCTAAAAGAGAACTATTATTATTAGAATTAGTCATATTTTCTACCATACATTCCCTCTACATAATGTTTAATTTCGTTGCCGTACATTGTTACTAGTTTTGGATGTTTATATTCAAGATCTGCTAGATATATTAACATACTAATCTTATTTTCTAGAGGAAGCTCCTCTAAAGAACAATCGCTCATTTTTCTAAATGCAAATCTGTTAGAATATGGCTGTACTTTATCCAAAACTATTGCAATATTCCGACGTAACGGGCCACCCATGGATTTAGCATAAGCTACAATATTTCTCTCAGTTATAGGGGTGAGATTTAAACATGCTTTTCTCATATGATCAGCTAATAATACACTATATTCAGGAATCTTTTCCTCAGGTATGTTTGTTCCAAATAGTTGTGATGGAATTATCGGTTCGCCAAAATTCATGTACACGTCGCCTTTGTGTTTAAGCAATATTTTTGGAATATGAAGAGCTTTTACTGTATAACCACCTATTTTTTGAATTTTAGTTTGTCTTCTTCTATGTGGTTTTCTTTTCGTTATGAAATGATCCTCCTCAGGATATTCATAGTATCCTGGAGATACAGGAAATAATGTAGAATCAAGCAATAATGCTACTCGATGTGGATTTGATTGAAATCCCATTGTAAGGCCGTTCTTTGATCGACCCGGAGTAGGATATAATCCTAAGAAATTTCCTGATTTTAAAACATAAGTCATCTTATCTCTAGAATTTTCCGCTGCCTGTTCTATATCGAGGTTACCTCTCTCAGAAAACACCAGTCCTGATCTTTTGCACCAATTAACGACAGAATCGCCCTTAATTAGATTATCTCCAATTACCATATATGGTTCAGGCAATCCTAATCTATAAAATATGGTTGGTAAAGCATATGTTTCAGTCAGTCCTACATGACGAGAAATAACCATCGCTCCACGCTTGTTTATTACACAATCCCACATAGAGTTTAAAGTGCTTTCAGAAATATCAACGTGTAAATCCATTGTTTTATATACTAATTTATCAAGTAGTGGCCTAACTATCTCCAATAATTTTTCATCACGTGGTGGCTGAATTAGTTTTGGAGAATCCAGTAACTCTCCACGACGACTACTTTGATAATAATCATATATCAAACTAACCAATTGAGAAACCGTTTTATTATCGCGCGGATAGGCCGTCTTTTGCAAGTCCAATCTAGTATCAAGCATAATCTTAGTAGAATTATCTCGTTTAAAAATATGATGAAAAAAAAGGTTTTTGTATTCATCCTAAAGGAGTGATTATTTTCTAATATCGTGTATAAATAGATACATGTGCCTCAAGAATAATGCAGCTAGTCCCCACAATAAAGGTAACCAGTAAGGAACGCCTATAGGAGAAGGAACGGCATAAGTCCACGCACCAAATAATACTGCGACTATTTCAGCAAATGCTCCTAGAATTCCGGCAACAAAAAACAAGTAAAAATCTTCGACGTTTTTACGCATAAGAACAAAATATACGCTCAACAATAACAAAATTCCAGCCAATAGTAAAGGACATTTCCAAAGAAATGATGTTGCTAACAATGAAGCTAATCCAATCAAACACGCGATAAAGAATGAATGAAATGATTTGTGCATAAAAATATCTTGATAAAAGATATATTTAAAGTTTGTCAATAAATTTATAAAGAATTCGCGTCAGTGTCTATCATGAATCTATTTGCATTATCTTCATTGTTGGAATTCTTGGGAACACTAACTATAGCTATAACAGCGTTGTCAGTACATCTAAGATTACAAAAAGAAGAGGGAGTAGATGCAAAAGTTATTACAGCAATCGGTAGAGAAAAAGTATTAGCATACCTAGGAATACTATTATTAATAGTCGGATTCTCATTAGAAATATATTTGTATATGTAGATAATCGTTTTTCTGCACTAGCCAACCGCCCGTAGCATATTTAAATCTATTCTCAATTCTATGAATTCTCCTGCGAAATATCTTCCAAAAGTTTGTAAGAAGATATTTCTTCGGAGGTCGAATATGAAATCGAATAAAATTACCGAACAACAATTAGATGAAATCGCGTTACTGATTATGAATAGAGTTTCTTTAAGACAAATCAATAAAATCACGAATATTGATAAATCTTCTATATATCGTAGATTTCCGAACGTTAAAACGCATAAATATATTTCTATAATCATTCAATCAAACGATGAGGGACTAATCGGCGAATTCATAGGACTATTTGCAGGAGATGGATGTTTTGATAAGGACAAGATAGGGCATTATAGAATACAATTATTCTTCAACATAACAGAGACCAAATATGTTAACGCGTTAGAAAAAATATTATTTCAATTATTTAGCAAATATCCTATGCGAAGAACGGCACAAAATAAAATAATTTTAACCTATTATTCTAAGAATATCTACACACTTATAAAGAAATACCTTAATTGGAATGAAATAGGCAGAAAAACACATTCAATACATCTAACAGAAGACAAGTACAGTCAAGAATTCAAAATTGGCTTTCTTAGAGGCTCTCTAGATAGCGACGGATATTTCTCCGATAAATCCATAATGTTCGCTAGTTCTTCAAAGAAACTCGCAGAAAACATCATGTTTTTTCTCAGTGATTTAGAGATTCCTTATCATTATCACGAATATGTTGAGAAAAGACTGAATAGAGTTAACATGCATCATATAAACATACGAAAGCCAGATAGAGAAAAATTTATCAGTCTAATTAATCCTAGAGAAAGAAAAAACATAAATGCGCCGACTGGGATTTGAACCCAGGCAACCGGCTGGCTTCTTATTCTGCAGAGCAGAATTCAATGGAAGGCCAGGATCATAACCACTAGACCATCGGCGCAAAGTAAGTCTAACTATGGAAAAAATAATAGGTTTATAAAATTAGTGGAAATATTTATAAACAACTATTCCGAGTGTAGATTATGAAAACCGTCATGTACATGGCCACAAGTGTTAATGGAATGATATCCACATTAACTGATGAGACACCTTGGTCTAAAGAAGAGTTTAATGCATTCTATAAATTTGCCACAGAAGCAGGCAATATGATTATTGGTAGAAAAACTTACGAGATAATGAGTCAAGACGGAGAATTAAAAAAATTAAAAGACGTGACTGTAATAATAATGACTCATAAAAGAGTCGAGAGACATTTAACTGCTAAAACTCCTGCTGAAGCTCTAGAGATAGTTAAAAAGTTAAAAATGTCAACTGCACTAGTTTGTGGAGGCACAAAAACTAATACTGCATTCTTGTCAGCAAAGCTTATTGATGAAATTATTCTTGATGTAGAACCAATAATAATTAGTCAAGGAAAAAACTTAGTTGACGAATTAAATAAAGAGATAAAACTAAAATTAATTTCAAAAAAAGACCTATCAAAAGATACTCTACAATTACGGTATAAAATAGTCAAATAACAAAAATTGCGAATTTTTGGGATTAAAAATTTTTGTCTAAATTTTTAATAAACATACCTTTATAAACACCTCCTCACTTCTTATTCTATAAGTAAGATTTGGTAGAGCCAACTCATTCTAATTAATGAGGCGGTTCGGCAATCACGGACTGTCATTCGATGTCAATGCGGCAATCGTCACATGACTTTCATATTACTGATTGTTACATAATTAAATTCTTACGGAGAAAACGTAAAATGAAGTTCGAAGAACTAAAATTAAGACCTGAGCTATTGAAATCAGTAGCACAGATGGGATTTACTGATACAACAGAAATCCAAAGTAAATGTATACCAACTATTTTAGATGGTAAAGACATTGTAGGACAATCAAATACTGGTTCTGGAAAGACAGCAGCATTTGGATTGCCAATACTGAACAGCGTAGTTCAAGGTAAAGGTATTCAAGCAATAATCTTGACACCAACTAGAGAATTATGTGTTCAAATACATGAACAAATGAAAATCATGGGCAAGTTTACTGGCCTAAGATTAGCAAGCGTTTATGGTGGTGTAGGAATAGGACCACAATTCGATGAATTAAAGAGAGCAGAAATTGTTATCGGAACACCAGGAAGAATAATGGACCACATGGAAAGAGGTTCATTAAAACTTGATCACATAAAATTCTTTGTGTTAGATGAAGCCGACAGAATGCTTGAAATGGGATTTGTTGATGATATCTTAATGATATTAAAACATACTCCAAGAAACAGACAATCATTAATGTTCTCAGCAACTATGCCTGGACCAATTAAAACTATAATTCAAAAACACTTTAATAATCCAGTACACATAAAAGGACAAGTACATGTTGATACTAGTTTGTTAAAACAAGTATACTATAATATTAGACCTGAAGAAAAATTCTCTCTATTATTATACTTCTTAAAGAAGGATGAAAATATCTCACTAGTATTCTGTGCTACACGTCAAGAAGTTGATGTAGTTACAAGAAATCTTGCACGTGAAGGAATAAAAGCAATGGCTATTCACGGCGGTTTAACTCAGAATAAGAGATTACAAGTTGTTGAAATGTTGAAAAAAGAACACATCACAGTACTTGTAGCAACTGATGTTGCAGCTAGAGGACTTGACATTAAGAATATTACACACGTATACAATTACGATGTTCCAAAGAACTCTGATGAATACACACATAGAGTAGGAAGAACAGCAAGAGCTGGAGAGAAGGGAGAAGCAGTAACATTATTGACTCAAAAAGATTACAATAACTTCAGTAGCGTATTAGGCGATAGAACTATTAAGGTTAGCAAAGGAGAAATGCCAAAGTTCCCAATAATAAAATTCGAAAGAAACGGTCCTAGGGAAAGATACGATTCTAGACCACAAGGTGGATTCCGCGGCGGCGGACACGGTGGCAGTCGTGGCGGAAATAGAGGCGGCGGCAGAAGCTCAGGCTTTAGTCCAAGAGAAGGAAGAAGTAGTGAAGGAAGACATGAAGGTCGCCCAGATAGAAGTGAAGGTGGAGAAGAGAGACCATCTAGACCACATCAAGGCAGAAACAACACGAATCGCTCAGGCGGTCGTGGTGGCGGATTCCAGATTAGAAGATAAATAATCGTTACCACAACACGCTAACTACATAGGAAACTATATAATCAGCGATATTTTCTTTATTTTTTATGAATACAATAAAGATTGCTATAGGCTCAGAGAATAAAGCAAAAATTTCTGCTGTAGAAAACATTATCGGACAAGTATGGGGTAATGTAGAATTTTCTTATCACAGCACTAATTCAATGGTTAGAGCACAACCATTAAACGATGATGAAGCAATAGATGGTGCTATAAATAGAGCGAGACAAGCACTTGAATTAGGCAAAGCAGATTATGGTATTGGTCTTGAGGGCACTGTTGATACTAATAAACACGGAATGTTTCTATGTGGATGGGTAGTCATACTTAGTAAAGATAATATTTATGGTCCTGGCTCTAGCGGAAAGATGTTGTTGCCAGACGATATTGCATATAGAATAAATGCCGGTGAAGAACTAGGTCCAATTATGCAAGAGCTAATGAAAGACGATAAAAATTCTATTAGACAACATGAAGGCGCAAATGGAATATTATCAAATGGATTGTATACTCGAAAAATGGAATTTGAGACTGCAATAACATGCGCTTTAGCGAAATTTGTATCACCGCATTTATATAAGTAATAAAACAACTTAACATCATTCTCCCCAAACTTTATAAATCCTTATTTGTTCTCTTATTCTATGGTCCTAGACAAGCTCGGAGAGGGTTTAAGAAACACTCTAGAAAAGATTAAGAACTCGATGTTTGTAGATGAAAAACTAATCAACGAGTTAGTCAAAGACATACAACGTTCATTATTACAATCTGATGTTAATGTAAAACTAGTATTCGAATTAACAAAGAACATTAAGGATAGAGCATTAAAGGATGAAGTTCCAAAGAACATTTCTAAAAAAGACTATATTGTAAAAGTCGTTTACGAAGAATTAGTTAAATTCTTAGGTGGAGAAGGCAATAAGATAAACATAAACAAGAAACCATATTACATCATGTTAGTTGGTTTGTTCGGTTCAGGTAAAACAACTCATGCGGGTAAACTTGCAAAATACTATCAAAAGCGTGGCTACAAGGTATGTGTAATAAGTACAGATACATGGAGACCGGCAGCATACGAACAATTACAGCAGTTAGCAGCAAAAGTTGGTGTTGACTTCTTTGGAATTAAAGGAGAAAAAGATCCAGTTAAGATATTTTCAACATACGAGCAAGAATTAAAGAAGTACGATATAGTATTAATCGATACTGCTGGAAGAGATGCATTAAATGATGAATTAATTGAAGAATTAAATCAAATTAGAAGTATCGTTAAAGCAGATGAAAATCTTCTTGTTATTAGTGCAGATATTGGTCAAGCAGCTGAAAAGCAAGCTAAAGCATTCCACGATACATGCGGAGTAACTGGAGTTATAATTACTAA
>JANNSE010000111.1:0-6426 GCA_031402215.1 Candidatus Woesearchaeota archaeon
CATGCGTAGCAATAGGACCAGATGAAGAAGAAAAGATAGATAGTATCACTGGAAAATTAAAAATTCTATAGATTATAAATCAAAAACATTAATTAAATATTTTTAGCAATAATTTCTATCTATTCTTAAGAAAATAAGCATATTCTACAACATATATTTACCCAAATATATCGTCGAAAAAAGGTGTTTAAAATTCATAATATTTATATATGTGTTATACCAATAAATAATAAGTTTTGGGGAGAGATATCTAAAAAAGTAATACACACCGTCTAGTTGAAGGACTAAAAACTTTTAACACAACGATTCAACAAGAAAATTGTTGGATTAAAATCCAAAACAGGAGGACTACATGTTCACTGTCGGTAAAAAATTAAGTGTGAGTAGCACAATTCTGGATTATTTGGTTTATACAATGACAATAATAGTACTTGTAGTAACAATGATTTTCATGTTTTATTAAGGGAGGAACATCACATGTGGAAAAAAATCGGTGAAGCAAGAATAAGAAGACAAGAAATGACAAAAAGAGGAGAAATTTACATAGAGGCAGAAATTGAAACGTGATGTAACATACGAAATTTTATTTGGTGAGAATATGAACAAAGACTATTGGACGGAAGAAGAATACGAAGGGTATGTAGAGAATGATGGATAGAAATAATACAAACAACAATATAGCAATAGCTATCGAGTATTAATGGTGAATCCTAACTACAAGCATAAATTAGATTTATCGATATCCAAAAATTTTGATTATTAGGGGGTGTAAAAGTGGTATACATTGACAGGCACGGCGTGCCATACGTAAAAGATTGGTCTGATGAAACTGAAGAATCAGAATCTCAAGAATAAATTTTTAACAAACCGACTAAAAAAGTTCACATGTTGGAAAGCGTACGAAGTTTTGTCTCATTCTAAAAGTGTCTCAAAAAGTTTGTTCCATAAACAACTAATCAGAGGCACAAACTTTAAATATGTACCATAAATATTCATCTAAATAAAAGGAATTATCGGGGTGTTTTTATTGATTGACGAAAAGGAATTAAGAAGCTTAAAAGACGTAGAATTAAGACTTGAAAAAGAAAATCACTTAATAGCAGAGCGTATCAAAAAATTAAATCAATTAAAAGAGTACGGAATAAATCCTTATCCCTATAAATTTAATCAAACACATCATTCTAAACAACTACATGAGAAATATGCACACTTAACTGCTGAAGAGCACACAAACGATTCGGTTAGTGTAGCAGGTAGACTTGTCGGTTTTAGAAAATTAGGAAAATTAGCTTTTGGGCACCTAAAAGACAATGATGGTAAAATACAAGTATTATTTAATGAACAAGAAACTAAAAATTTTGAGCAGTTAAAACTTTTAGACATGGGAGACTATATTGGAGCTCATGGGATAATATTCAAAACAAAAACAGGCGAATTAACAGTAAAATGTTTAGAATACGCTGTTTTATCTAAATCATTAAGACCGCTTCCAGAGAAATATCACGGAATACAAGACGTAGAAATAAAGTATAGACAAAGATATCTGGATTTAATAATGGATGATAAATCAAAACAAGTATTTGTGCTCAGAAGTAAAATCGTAAAGGCAGTCAGAGAATTCCTTGACAGCAGAGGTTTTATGGAAGTAGAAACTCCAGTTCTAGAAACCATATATGGTGGAGCAGCTGCAAGACCATTCATAACTCATCATAATGAATTAGATATGAAATTATATTTGAGAATATCATTAGAGTTACCGTTAAAAAAATTGATTGCTGGCGGATTTGAAAAAGTGTATCAAATAGGTAAAGTGTTCAGAAACGAGGGTATTGACACCACACACAATCCTGAATTTACAATGATGGAATGTTACTGGGCATATGCTGATTATCACGACATGATGGAACTAGTAGAGGACTGTTATAATGATGTTGCATTAAAAGTTTTAGGCACAACAAAAATAAATTTCCAAGGTCAAGAGATTGATTTGAAAAAACCTTGGGTAAGAATGCCTATGAAAGAAGCGCTCAAACAGTACGCACAACTAGATGTTGATACGATGAGTAATGAAGAGATAATATCATTATTAGAAAAACACAAGATTGATCATAGAGACGACATGACTAAAGGACAATTAATATTAAAGTTATTCGATATTGTTGAGGAAAAATTAATTCAACCAATATTTATTACAGATTATCCTAAAGAATCTACCCCATTATGTAAATTAAATAGACACAATCACGAATTAATCGAACAATTCGAACCGAGAATTGCAGGAATGGAAATGGGAAACGCGTATTCTGAATTAACAGATCCTATAAGACAAAGATACCTACTTGAAGAACAAGCAAAAGATTTACGTGGCGGTAATGAGGAATCTAATCCAATGGATGAAGATTTTTGTCAAGCAGTAGATTATGGTTTACCCCCAATGAGCGGGCTCGGAATAGGAATAGATCGAATGGTAATATTATTAACAGATTCCGCTTCTATTAGAGATATCTTATTTTTCCCAACTATGAAAAATAGTGAAGAGAAAATAACAGATAAGAAGAATTAAAGTTTTAAGAATCCGAATAGCCAGTAGAATCATTAAAATAATCAATTTTATATACTATTATCTTATTCTGAAATTATGAGCAAATTACCATTCGAGTCTATGGATAGGTCTCTTGTTATTAAGAGAGAATATGTTAGTTCTGGAAAGTTTGGTAAGAGACCTGAAGATAGAACTACTGACGAGATGCTCGCTTTTGGCATGATTAATCTTGATAAGCCAGCTGGTCCAACAAGTCATCAAGTTTCTGCATTTGTTAAAGAAATTCTACATTTAGAAAGAGCAGGACATTCCGGAACTTTAGATCCTGGCGTTACAGGAGTACTTCCTGTAGGACTACAAAATGCTACAAGAATTATGCAATCATTATTAACAGCAGGAAAGGAGTATGTTGCATTAATGCATATTCACGACGATATTCCTGAAGGAAAACTTATTGATTCTTTTAAAAAATTTCAAGGAAAATTAATGCAAATGCCTCCTGTAAAAAGCGCAGTTAAAAGACAATTACGTGAGAGAGAAGTATATTACATTGATATTATAGCAGTTGATGGTAGAGATGTATTATTCAAAATGGGTTGTCAGGCAGGAACATATGTTAGAAAATATTGTCATGATTTTGGTAAATTTGTGGATTCAAGTGCACACATGGTTGAACTTCGAAGAACAAAAAGCGGACCATTTACAGAGGATAATATAATCACATTACAAGACTTAACAGATGCATATCATTATTATAAGAAAGAACATGATGATACAAAACTTCGAGGATTACTTATAACGCCTGAGTTTGCTGTATCACATTTAAGAAAAATTTATGTTATGGATACAACAGTAAATAGTTTGTGTAGTGGCGCATACTTAAAAGTTCCAGGAGTTGTAAAACTGGAAAAAGAAATTGAGAAAGATGATGTAGTGGCTGTATTCACATTAAAAGACGAATTAATACTTGTGGGAAAAGCATTAATGTCAACTGATGAAATTCTAAAAAGTGAACGAGGAATAGTTCTAAAAACCGAGCAAGTATTCATGGATAGAGGAATTTATCCTAAGATTGAACGAGTAGAATAAAATGGGACTAGTCACGTCTTTAAAAGTCGAAAATAAAAATACTCCAATTATAGTTTACAAACATAAACCTACAGATTTACAACAAAATATTGAAGAGATTATAAAAAAATTTAACGGAATAGAATTAGGATCAGTAAAAACAAAATATTACGAAGAATATTTCTACATAACATCCGAGGATAATTGGGAAGTATACGTTAATATTAATTTGCGATTGTCAAAGCACAAAATACATTATGGAGAAAAAGAATATTTCAATGTCACCGCATTCGTAATGTTAATGAATTTTAAGAATACGCAAGTATGTAGCGAGATATACAAAGAACTATCTGATATTGGAGAATTGGCATATACCAAAAAATATCGTAATCAGAACCTTAATATATAACCTAAGAGGGATTATTCTTATGAAAGAAATACTACAAGCATTACCACACATAAATTTATCTGACGCGCATAACATGGTTCTTATTGATACATGTTTTTTTATACATACATTCGAACATCAGAAGGAACATCAACTTAGAGAATTGTGTGAAAAATTCAATGTTGGAATGACGACATTTAATGCTGAAGAATTCTTATACAAAGATCATGTTGTAGATGAACGTGTCAGAGAATATGCTAGAAAATTCTTAAAATCTCACCCTATAACCTTAATAACAGTTGATGTTCATCCTGGAAATAGAGAAGGTGAAAAGAAATTCGTTAACGAAATCGATCCTGACTTATTAAGAGAAATTCCTGATGCATCTGATGCAGTATTAATGGCTGTAGCAATTCAGACAAGTAGCACAATACTAACTAAAGATAAACATCACCTATTCACAGTAAAGCTAGAGAATTATATTAAGAAGTACGAGTTGGAAGTGTATAAAGAATATCACGACCTCTTAAAACAGATATAAATACTCGATAGCTTCACCGAAGGTGAACTATCACTTTTGACGTGTCAAAATTGCATTTTGACTATACAGAAACATCTGTTTCTGTTACGCCTTTTTGTAAAAGGCGCAAGCATAAGATTTATAAATAAATCCCTGTTTCTGTGAACATAATATTTATTAAATACACGAGGTATTGGTATGACTACTAGAATGGATGGTTTTCGTAAGAGAACTAGAAATAAATTTTCAAAAAAAGGATCAGAAAAGGGTAAGATAAGCATTAGAAAGTACTTACAAAAATTTGATGTAGGAGATACAGTATACTTATCCGTTGAGCCTGCATATCAAAAAGGTATGTATAGACCTAAGTTTATGGGTAAAAGTGGCGTAGTTGTAAAACAAAAAGGTACATGCTACGAAGTAAAGATTAACGATTTAGGAAAATCAAAAGTATTAATTGTACATCCTGTACATTTAATCAAGGTGAAGTAATGCCTGAAATAAAAATTATTGAAGAAAAACCGATCAGCATAGCTGAATTGAAGGACGAACTTAAAGAGATTAAGAAGCGCGATGATGAGCTTGGTTTCAGAACTGCAAAGGTTGCTGAACAAATAGACTTATTAAAAGTTGTAAAGGCTAAAGATGCTGAAGAGATATTTGAAAAAGTTCAAAAATTAAACGTTCCAAGATTAAAAGATGCTCAAATATACAAGATTATAGATTTATTACCACAAAATAGCTTAGAGTTAAAAAATATAGTGCAGAGCTATAGTTTAACTGTAACTAATGATAATATAGAAAAAATTCTGGAAATATTGGCAGATTACGTGCCGAAGAAGAAGTAAAAAGGTTCTGAGGGGCATAAACTTTATATACTTAATAGTTAAGAAATTGTTTAGGTCGATGGGGTATGGAATTTAACCAAGATACAAAGAACAAGGAAGAGTACGCTATAGTCTTAGATTTCTTGCCAAATGGCTACAGTAATGATGACAGACCTATGTTCAAAAAAACCCCGATAGTTCAAGCTATAGGCAAAAATAATTTCACACTACTTGAATTAGTTCCTAAGAAAGATGTGTTCTTACAACCATCAGAAGAGGTCTATATTGGGGATAAGGAAAGAGATAAAATACATCACATAAATGGCAGATTAACTTTGAATAGATTATCACCTACTGCTAAAGCAGAGATTGAACCACTTGTACTTAAGATTGTGCGTGAAAATCAACCTAAATTCGTTGAATTTTTCAACAAAGCACAGCCATTAAGCACTAGAATGCATTCACTTGAATTATTACCAGGACTTGGTAAGAAGCATATGTGGCAAATATTAGAAGAACGTAGGGGCGAGCCATTCAAGAATTTTAATGATTTGAAAGATAGAGTTAAATTAATGCCTGATCCTGAAAAGATTATAATCAAGAGAATCTTAAAGGAACTAGAAAGAGAAGAGAAACATTACATATTCTTAGATTAAACTTTGCATAAATTCATTCTATAGTATATTCTATTAAATTTGAAAAAGTTTTTATATAACTAATGTAAGAATAGTATTAATGAAAAGGGGAGAGACACATAAAGGTATTAGTCAGCACCATGCTAAAGAATTGTTAAAGACTTACGGATATAACGAAATAAAAACTGTTAAGAATAATTCTCCAATAAATATCTTATTGCATCAAATCAGAACGAACTACGTCGTATATCTTCTACTAGTCGCATTAACCATATCATTCATTGTGGGTAAAGTCGCAACAGCATATACAATTATGGGAGTAATAATTATTGTTATAACAGTAGGATTTGTTCAAGAATACAAAGCGGAAAGAGCTATAGAATCCTTGAAAAGAATGATTACTCCTTCTTCCACAGTATTAAGAGATGATAAAGAATGCGATATAC
>JANNSE010000112.1:0-3558 GCA_031402215.1 Candidatus Woesearchaeota archaeon
TGAAGTGCACAAAAATATGGTCTTGAAGAAATTCGAGAAATATATTGTAACATATGTTTTAGCAGGTTCATTAGTACAAGGAAGAGCTACACCAAAATCCGATATTGATGTATTTATTGTAATTGATGATACTGATGTAAAGAAGATGACTAGAGCAGAGCTAAAAGATAAGTTAAGGGCCATAATTATTGGAATGGGTATTGATGCTGGAAAGATGACAAATATTGAGAATAAAATCAATATTCAAGTTTATATCTTAACTGATTTCTGGGAATCTGTAAAAGAAGCAAATCCTGTAATATTTACATTCTTAAGAGATGGAGTTCCATTCTATGATCGTGGAATATTCATGCCTTGGAAACAATTATTGCAAATGGGAAGAGTAAAGCCTAGCCCAGAAGCAATTGATATGTTCATGCATTCAGGAGATCAAATGCTTGAAAGAGTTTCATATAAACTTACTGAGATAGCAACTGAAGATTTCTTTTGGGCAACTGTAACGCCTACACAAGCAGCAATAATGTTATACGGATTACCTCCACCAACTCCAAAGGAAACGCCTGAAGTATTGAGAGACATATTTGTGAAGAAAGAGAAAATGTTAGAGGAAGAATATGTTCAAATCATAGAGCGTGTGCTAAAAGTTAGAAAAGACATAGAACACGGTGATAAAAAAACAGCTACAGGTAAAGAAGTAGATTCATTAGTAGATGATTCAAAGAAATACTTAAAGAGAATGACTGAATTATTCAAACAAATTGAAAAGTTAAAGGAAGAAGAAGGAATAAAACACAATTATGAGGGTATAGTTACTATTGCTAGAGATATATTAAAACTTGAAGGAATAGAAAAGGTTAGTGACGTAGATATAATAAAAATCTTTGAAGCAGAAGTAGTTCATAAAGGTTTAATTCCAGAAAAATATTTGAGAATGTTAAAGGATATAGTTAAAGCTAAGAAGGACTATGATGCGCGTAAACTGAATAAAACCGAGATATATCAAGTTAATAAAGATGCTAGAGAGTTAATAAAATTCTTAGTGGAATACATACAACGTAAACGTGGAAGAGAACTAGAGAGAGTGAAGATAAGAGTTAAGCACGGAAACAGATTTGGTGAAGTAATACTACTAGGAAAAACGGCTTTTATCATACATGATATTGATAATGAAGAAAAGGAGATTAGTAAAGCAACCATTATGACTGATGGTAGATTAACAAATATAACTGAAGCTTCATTAGAAGAATTAGAAAAAGCCATAGCCAGTACAGAAATAGTTCAAAGAACATTCATAAAAGAAGCATTGTTTGAACAATTAAAGAGCATATTCGGTAAAGACGTAGAAATACTAATAAATTATTAGAATTTTGTTTTTTTTATTAATCTTTAACAACATTTTTAAACAATATTTTATTTTAGTTATATCGGTGATAACATGCAAACAGGTTATAGAGTAATGGATATAATGACTAATAAGCCAATAACGGCTTCTAGAGACATGGCCCTAAAAGATGCAGCAGCGTTATTAGCAAACGAAGATGTTAATAGTCTGTTAATTGTAGAAAATGACCAACCTGTGGGCATAGTTACTGATGAAGACATTGTAAGAAAATGTGTCGCACTAGGCCTAGATTCTAAGAAATTAAAAGTTAAAGACATAGCATCCATGGATCTTACTACAATAGGCCCAGATAAAGATGTTTATGAAGCATTAAAATTAATGCGCGAACACAACATAAGACAATTACCTGTTATTCAAGCTAAAAAATTAATAGGATTCTTAACTGTTAAAGATATTTTAAAGATTCAACCAGACTTAATAGACTTATGGATGGAAAATCATGAGATTAGAGAAGAATCAAGAAAAATGCAGGAGTTAGAACGATTAGCAGAAGATGATGGATCAGATGGGTTCTTTAGTAAACTCAAGTTAAGAACAAAAATGTTCAAACCTAAGAAAAATTCTATTAAGAGATTTATAAAGAAAAAGTAAGTGATATTATGACTCCTGGACATATAGCAATAATTCTCGACGGTAATAGGAGATTTGCAAAAAAATTGGCGTTAGATCCAAAAAAAGGTCATGAGTACGGTTATGAAAAGATTAAGGAATTATTAGATTGGTGTAAAGATTTAGATATAAAAGAATTAACTTTCTATGCTTTTTCTATGCAAAATTTTAATAGACCAAAAGATGAATTTGATTATTTAATGGATTTAGTTCGTAGAGCATTCAATACATTTGGTAATGATCCTAGAGTAAAGGAATATGGGATAAAAGTTAATGTAATTGGTAGATATCACTTATTTCCAAAGGATGTTGTTGATGCAGTCGATAAAGTTGTAAATGATACAAAGCATAATCATAAATTTAAATTGAATTTTGCTGTGGCTTACGGTGGTAAGGAAGAATTAACAGATACAATGAAGAAAATAGCAGTAAAAGTTGCTAATGGTGAATTAACTCCAGAAGATGTTGATGAAAAAGTCATACAAGAAAATCTTTATATGGCTTCTGAACCGGATTTAATAATCAGAACTGGTGGCGATAAGAGAACAAGTAATTTCTTAATGTGGCAAGCGGCATATAGCGAATGGTTCTTTATTGATAAGATGTGGCCAGAGTTTGAGAAAGACGATTTAATTGCAATATTAAAAGAATTCGAACAAAGAGAGAGAAGATTCGGTAAGTAAACTAGTTCTGGATAAATTTTATGTATGTCTTATTCTATATCTTCACTGAATATTTCAGCTTTAAACTTGTATATTTTATTCTTTAAATCTTTCCAAGCATCTTTATTCATTTCTGCTTTTTCACATACGCATTCTAAGAATTGTTTAGGATTGAAACTATACTCTGTAGCTACTTGGGGCAAAAGTAATCCTGAACTTTCGCCCTGAATTATCAGACCATCCTTGCCTATTTCGATATTTTCCAAGTATTCCTGACTTTCTTTTACTTTGATATGTTCAGGTCTTGTTAGAATAGATATTTCGATTACAATATGTTTAAGTTCGTTTTTATTGACTGGAGGAAATCTAGGATCTTCAAACGCTGCTGCCTTGCTTGCTGTGATTATTTGCTCATATAATGGCATTATTGGCTTAGGAAATCCAATACATCCTCTAAGTTGATTATCCTTGTGAAGTGTCACAAAACACCCTCTAAGTTGCGTTAAATGACCTGCCTTACTAATATCTATTTCTACATCATTGAATGAAGTTTCTAAAGCCTCACGCGCTAATTTTAATAAAAGCGTTTGATCTTTTTTGTTTAGGACGTATGCTTTGGCCATTGTTATAGTAAACCCCTCGACTATTTATAGGTTTTGAATCGTGCTCACACGAGCACAGAATAAGTAATATGGCTTTATCTATTCTAAAGTAGTTATGTTTTAACTTATTAGAACTAAGGACTATTTATGCTCTTATTTTCTTAACGTCTTCTAAGAATGACTCGTTCTTTTTTTCAAGTCTCTTAACAGCATCAACTAAAACCTTTTCAGGATCTTTGTCTTCTGTCTCGACTATAAATCGTGGAATACCAATTAATGGGTG
>JANNSE010000113.1:0-16365 GCA_031402215.1 Candidatus Woesearchaeota archaeon
TTATATCGCATCACCAAAAGCAAACGGATATCAATCATTACATACAGGCGTGTTTGTAGGGCACGGTAGTGTATTAGAGGTACAGATACGAACTAAAGACATGCATTCTGCTGCTGAAGAAGGTGTGGCAGCACACTGGCGATATAAGGGAGATGAAAAAGACAAGAAATTCGATAGACATGTGGCATTAATGAAGCAAATATTAGATTGGCAAAGATATAGTGCAGGAGCAAACGAATTTATTGAATCATTAAAGATTGATTTATTTGAGAAAGAAATATTTGTATTCACCCCAAAAGGAGATCCTATAGCGTTATGCGAGGATGCTACACCGATAGACTTTGCATATGCGATTCATACAGATATTGGCGATCATTGTAAACAAGTCAAAGTAAATGGTGTTGTAGTGCCTTTAGATTACACTTTAAGTCCTGGAGATGTTGTTGATGTATTAACTCAAAAGAATGCTGCGCCTTCAAGATCATGGTTATCCTTCGTTAAATCAGCACATACTCGAACAAAAATAAGATCAACGCTGAATATAGATGCGGGAGCACATATAAAGAAACATGATTTGTCAGAACTAGATGAGGATACTGATTTCCCTGATGAAATGATGGTAGACGGGAAGAAATACGATATCAAAATACCAAAATGTTGTACTCCTAGACAATCTGAAAAGACTAGAGCGTTCAAGACAAAGGATGGAAAAATCGTAGTACATAGAGTAGATTGTCCAAATGTATATACTTGTGATATGAATAAAGAAGTACAATTACAGGCATTAAAACAAGAGGTACATACACATCCTCTAAGAATAGATGTTAAAGATAAAATAGGAATACTTGGAGAATTATTAAATTTCATAGCCAAAGAAAAACACATCGTAGATTCAGTTAATACTCGATTAGGAAAAGATGGTAGATTAATTATAACTACTGATTTGCGTAAAAATCCTGCTCTAGATATAAAATTATTAATGGATAAATTAAAGAAACATCCTTCTATAATAAATGTATTTGTCGAGGATGAAAGACATACTCAAAGATTCTTATCGGGAAAAGGAGATTAGAATAATCCTTTTATTGCAAACGCTTTACATGTTAGAAACATTATTATTCCGTGAGAAAAATATGCTATTTTCATCCACGTAGGAGCGTGCATACAGTTTAGTATTGGTATTCCAGGATATTTTGCAGTTTTCTCATTATGGATTTTTAATACGTGATATCCTATAGTCTCAGCGATTAACAGTAATATCCAGTAGCTTAGAGTGAATACAATTAATTGTGTTATAAAAGATTGTAAAGCAAACGCACTTTCAATATAATCATATATTATCATCATTGTCGGTAATCCTAATGTCCACATTATCAATGGAAATGAATTCATACCTGCTATTTTTGGATAGTGTTTATTATAGCCATATTCTTTCTTAGCAATCATATTCCAAATTACTGAGATGATTGCTGCAATTATAATATATAGAAATAAAGTGAGTAAAATGTGTGACGTTGGAGCGGTCGTAGTGTTCGCTATTCCGCTAAGTTCCGGGTTTATCATCTTATCATTCTCTTTTATCCAAATTATAAATATTTCTATTCATTAAATAATGATTTTACAACAATGGTTGCATAAGATCCTTTCGGTAATTCGAATTCTAGTATTGCTCTTTCGTCCAACAATTCTATTTCGAGATTTTCTATTTGTACGAATGATTCTCTTGTTGTTCCTTCAACACTTAAATCAGGAAGAGCTCTTATTATGAAGTCTCTCCGGGTTAGACCTATTTCAGTCATTAGATATTTAATATTATGATCCATGTCTGTGGTGTTGAAACCTATCAATTCTAATTTATCTATCAATCCTTCATAATCTTCATAGTTTTCATAAAATACGAAATTTCCTATGCTGTATGGCACAACACGATGTTTAATATCTTTTTTAATTGCATGTTCCAATAATATTCTGGATAATGCTTCATTAAAAATAAAAGATTGTACCGCATGAATAAAAAGTGTAAGTGTCCTCTTAGGAATTCTTTGTAATGCGCCAACATAATCATTCGGGTGTGCAGCAAGATATACAACAACTGTATCAGAATAAATACTGCTACTCTCACACATATAATCTACAGCCTTTTTGTATTCTTTCTTCATTATACTTAAACCTATGTTGTAATTGTTGCTTGAGAATCTTTGTTCGTCGAAATAATTAGGAATTATAGCAATATGGTTTTTGCTATTTTTATCCGTTTTAGATTTACCTATCTTAGATTTAATGTTATGTGTTTCACTATGACTTAATTCTCTGACTGTGATTATGAATCTATTACCTGTTAATGTTCCTAAACTTAATGGTTCTTCACAATATCCAACATGTTCTAACTTTAAATTATCTTGGTCTATATGTATTCCAGAAATTCCTTGTCTATTAGGAACACTAATGTACTGCGTTGTATGCGCATGTTTATCTTTTGTTCCCGAATATTTTATGTCAGTTATAGGAATGTGAAATCTCTTACTTATTATCTCAACAGCATGCTCTGTATTCAATTTAGTTTTTGTAAGTTTGAACGCTACAAATGGTCCTGCGTCATCCCAAGCCTTAAGTGGAACTTCTTCCACAATAAAATCCTCAGGCACATGCTTAATTATCATATTGAGAGATATTATTTGAATTTTATAAATGTTATAATTTTAGCAATACTTATCGGAAAGTTTTAAAACAAGAATAACTGATAAAAATTATGGGTAAGTCGTTTATAGAACATATTAGAGGAGAAATAAAGGAACTTGAAGAGTCTGGACAAGATTTTGATAGGTCACTGATACACTTTCCTAATTTAGTTAAACTTCTATGTGACGTGCTGGAGAATGAAACAGCAGATAGACAATCCAGAATAATGATAAATGCTGCCTTAGGATACTTGTTAGTGCCTAATGATATTTTACCAGAAGACGCTTATGGTCCGTACGGTTATATGGATGATATGTATTTGACTTGCATAGTTTTAAGTTACTTAAAAACAAAATATCCTGACGTGTTGAAAAGTTTGTGGGATAACGACGATGATTTAGATAAAATTGTCGATCTATGTATGTATAGAAGTGAAAAGTTCTTGAACGAAAAGAATTTGAAGGAAAAACTATTGAAATTCGCTGGATTGAGTGATTAAAATGAAAAATATTTATTATTTGTTTACTTTGTTAGCAGTGTTAGTTTTATTAACAGGATGTGCTGAGAAAAGAGATATGTATGTTCCCCTGAGTCCTGAAGATGCATGGTTGAGTCAAATTGATTCAGTACAAATTCCTACAACTTATACAGTGAATTACTATAAAACTTATTCTAGTTCAGGCGGTACAAGAATATGGAACTATACGTATTATGTTAGAGATGAAAAAGTTCTTTCATGTGAAGGTGCACTGACAAATAGTTATAGTACTGTATATAATAGACCATGTAATGTTTCATCAGAGACTTTTATGACTGCAACTTCTATAAAAGATGCTCTTTCAACTTACAATGATTGGATGTTTAAACGCTACGGAGATAATAATTGTTATTATAATATCACCAATCCTTCAGGAGATCCTATGGTCGCATTTGTATGCTTTAATTCGGAGAATAATATTGTTAGTTATGGCGGCAAAAGCGGATATGGTGGAATGTTTATTCTTTGGTACATGAACGATTATTATCCTAATTCAGAATTATATTCCAACAATTAACGACGCGTAGAAATTATAATTTTAATGCTCTTTTTGTTTCAGTAGCAATTTGTAATTCTTCATTTGTTTGCATCACAAATACTGTGACTGAAGAATCTTTAGTGCTAATTATGAATTCGTTTTTCTCATTCTTTTTAGCATCAAGTTTTAAATCTAGATATGATAAGTTTTTCAAAATAATTTCTCTAATGAAGTATGCGTTTTCTCCCATTCCTGCTGTGAATACGATAGCATCTACGCCATTCATTTCTGCAGCATATGCTCCAATATAGTGTATTACTCTGTCAGCAAACATTTCCATTGCTAATTTTGATTTTTCTTCATGTTGAGTTCTATGTAGGTCTCTCATGTCCGAGTAACCGCTTATTCCTAATAATCCTGATTGTTTATTAAGGATTTTGCCGAGCTGTTCGTAATTTAAATTAAGTATTGTTCCTAGATGAATAGAAATTGCAGGATCTAGATGACCGCATCGTGTACCCATTATTAAGCCATCAAGAGGAGTAAAGCCCATGGATGTATTTAAGGACTTTCCATTCTTCACGGCAGTAATACTACATCCGTTTCCTAGATGGCAAATTATTATTTTAGTATTCTTCTTATTTTCAATTTTATAATATTCAGTTATCAATCCGGCAATATACTTATGACTGGACCCGTGGAAACCATATTTTCTGATTTTATTCTTTTCATAATATTCGTATGGTAAACCATATAAGAATTTCTCTTTTGGAATTGTAGAATGGAATGCAGTATCAAACACGGCAACATGAGGACAACTAAATATTTTCATACACGCTTGTATACAAGAAATATTTGGAGGATTATGTAATGGTGCAAGCGAGGATAATTCTTTAAGTCTATCTATTACTTTATTATCGATAATTACGGGTTCAGTATATGTCTCACCACCATGTACTACTCTGTGACCTACGGCCTTTATTTCTGAAACATCTCCTATTACATCTGCTTCTAGGAGACTCTTAATCATTAATGCAACAGCCTCATCATGATTTTTTACACTAGCATTATTTGTAGTATCTTCGCCATTTACTGTCAATGTAATATTACATCGGTCTAAGTTTATTGCATCAATCAATCCCTTTACTGGAACATTTTTAGAAGTGAATTCTATTAATTGGAATTTTAATGAAGAACTTCCCCCATTAACAACAAGTATTTTCATTTCATGGGCGTGTCTATCTATTAAATCAATCATTGTACCTATTTCTTCGAATCTTAAGTCATCAATCGCTTCGGCAAGTCTTCTATTCTTGAACACGTATCTTATCCAGTTTGCAAAATCATTTTTAGAATCATTAACGTGATATTCGAAAGTCTTCTTATCCATTACTCTTAGAACATGTACTAATTCGTCTAAATCTTTAACTACCCTACCGCCATGAAGAACGAAATAGTGCTCTGAATTAACCTTCAATCAAACTCACCCCTACTTTAACAGATATACACACAGATTGTTTTTAAAGATTGTGGATTTATAGGGATTTCCTCTCCTGCATCTTCCTAACCATCTTAGTTATAGTCTTTCGCGGAATAAATTTAGAACTTTGAACTAGCATTTTATTCTTGAAACCATGTATTGCTACACGCTTTTCATTTATGATTGCGTTATATCCATATTCTGCAACTTCTTTTCCTGTTGGAATCTTGCTTCCGAATAATTTTGTATCTTGAACATTAGCATTTTTAGAAAAGTTAGTCGATGTAGGTCCGGGACATAATGTAGTAACACGAATCTTTGTATCTTTTAATTCTTCGGCTAATGCTTCTGAAAAAGATAATACGTAAGCTTTAGTTGCATAATAAACAGACATTAGTGGTCCTGGTTGGAATGCTGCTGTACTAGCAACATTGAGTATTCTTCCACTATTATTTTCAACCATCTCTTTTAAGAATAATTTTGTAAGATGTGTTAATGCAGTAATGTTAACTTGAATCATTTCTAATTCTGATTCTAAATCTGTATCAACAAATTTTCCATGAAGTCCAAAACCAGCATTATTTATTAGAACATTAACATTAATTCTACTTCTATGAACTTCATCATATATTAATGTTGGAGCATTATAATATTTTAAGTCTTGAACAATGATCTTTACTTCTATTCCGTGTTCTTCTTCAAGTTGTTTCTTTAATTCTTTTAGTGTTTCTTCGCTTCTTGCAACAAGAACAAGATTGTGGCCTTCTCTAGCAAACACTTTTGCAAACTCTAAACCAATTCCACTAGATGCTCCAGTAATTAATGTTGCGTTGATTAGATCTTTGATTTCGTCCATATGTTTCTAGACATAGAATACTAAATATAAAGATTATGGAATACTAGTATTAAATTAATGACATAATACTATGACTCTAAGAAAGATTCCACTCGGAATCAGAATATTTCTTTTGTGTAAGTAGTTTGGAAATCTTATGGTGAATATCTTTTACATCGCTGGAATTTAATGGTTTAAGTTTTGCATAAAATTCAGGGTGTTCATCCTTATGCGGGAAATAACAAGCTTGTCCATATTTTTGATATTTTGCATTTTTTGCTCTTCCATAAAGATGTATATGTAGATATGATCCTTCAGGCTTAAAGACGGTCCAATTTCCATTATCTTGATAATTAATTCTTCCTATATCTACACCATGTGAATTCATTACTTCAGTCATAGCTTGTCCAGTCACAATAGTTAGTCGCATTAACTCAATAGCTAATTTTGGAGAAAGTTGTTGCCTATCCAATAGCTTTATTCTAGGAGAAATCTTGATATGTCCGCCGTCATTTCTATCGACATGAGGCTTTTCAACAGCTTCCACTATAAAATTTTTGGATTCGTATATAGTTGTCATGATAAACTTAATCTAGTTTATGAATATAAATGTTTTGGGCTTTTCGTTAACTTATTAAATCGAGTTTCTATTAATTCATCATGAAGATACTTGCAATTGGTGATCCTCACGGAATATTGCCGAAGAACTTAGATAATATTATTAAGAAAGAAAAGATAGACGTTATTTTTTGTGTTGGAGATGTTCCGCCTGTTCCGAAAGCATTTAGACAAGGGAAGATTAATTATTTTCCAGAAAAATTTCTAAAAAAAGCCAACAAACTTTTTGAAGATATAGTAAAAAAGTTATGTTCCTACAAACTTCCTGTGCTAATTCTAAGAGGAAATATGTATTTGCATGGAGATAGTGCTAAATTAACAAAGAAAATCTTTTCTGCTCATAAAAATTTAATCTATAAAAAGACAGGAAAAGTAAGGATTGGTAAGCAGAACTTCGTATTATTTGACATGAGTTTCGAACCTTTTATGCGTCGTACTCCGAAATCAAGTTCTTATGTAAAAAAAGAATACAAATTAAACAAGTCTCGAGAAATAAAACTTAATAATTTATTAAAAGATTTAGATGATGTAATAATATTATCTCACGCTCCTCCTTTCGGCTATCTTGATAAAACCACGGTAGGTCCTCGCGGCTCTAAAATTCTGTTACGAGCAATAAAAAGATATAAACCTAAATTAGTTCTAAGTGGACACATTCATGAGAATAAAGGCCGAGCTAGAATAGGAAAAACGGAAGTGTATAATTTAGGATCTTGTGGAGAATACGAAGTTCTTGAAGTATAGAATCAATTACGGTTTCGTATGATATTGCATCCAACAATCATATTTTATACTATCGACTTGGTCTTCTAGACCACAGATGTATAAGATTCTGTTGGTAGTGTCTGGTAACCAGTAACGGTCGTTAAATGTTCTAGGAGTTAGTATCTCGACCTTCCAAGGTATGCCATCAATCTCTAGATGTAAATTTACTTCCTTTTTTTGAGAATTTGGAGGAGATACTTTATTGTTTAAAGTCAGGTAGAAATCTGCAGCTTTCGGATATTCTGTTGTTTGTGGAAACACAGAACTGACTATGTATGGTAGTAATATATAAACCTTTGGAATCTAGAATTTAGCGTTTTTTCTTTATTTTTTCATCAGTACTGTTGTCCGTACCATTATCGTTCTCGTTACCAGCCCATAACTTTTCGATGTTAACTCTTGTTAAATCATAGTATTTCTTTAATTCGTATGGGTCTGCAAGCTTTAAGACATCTAATTCTGGCGAGAAAAGATCAGAATAACGGTCTCTTCTACGTATAATTTTAGTTGTACCATCAGGCTTTATCAAGATTATAGGGGGTTTCTTTAAGTTGTTAAAGTTTGAAGCTAGTACATAACTATATGATCCACAATCCATTATGGCTATTAAGTCATTTTCTTCAGTCCAAGGGAACATCTCATTATCTTCAAATACATCAATACAATCACATGTACATCCTACAATCTCAAACTTCTGTGTACGTCTCTGATTCATTCTTGTTGCAGGAAGATAATCGTACTTGATTTTAGATATTAATACGTCAGGAAGCATTGAGTAAGTTGAGCCGTCTGTAATTATGGAGCATCTCTTACCTAAGTCCTTGATGCTTATGGCTTTCATTATTCCAATTCCTGCTGTTGCAACCATGGATTTTCCAGGCTCGAATATTAAAGTGGGTTTTTCTATGCCATACTTCTCGAATGTCTTTCTAAAATATTTTAAGAATGGCGGAGCGAATTCTTCTGGACCAAAGTATTTTCCAGGATTATATTTTGGAGCTTCAGCAGGGAATCCTCCACCCATATCTAATAATTCAGTCTTTAAACCCTTGTCATGAGCATATTTTACTAGTTTCATAATTTTAGACAAGGCCATTATATGATTTTTAGGACCAAAAGCATAAGAGCCATGGAAATGGAATCCTTTGAATTGAATGTGACTTGATCTAAGAACTTTGTTTATGGCCTTAGTCATTTGCTTATATGGAATACCGTATTTTTGATTTGTAGTATTATACTTGCCTTTATGTACCATAGGATTGACACGTAACATTACAGGAATTCTCTTCTGGCCACGATTGGACAAAGCAATAGTTCTGTTTAACTCTTCCATAGAATCCATCGTAATAGCTTTTACGCCAACTTCAGAAGCGAAATAGATGTCTTGTTCAGTCTTGTAAAGGTTTGTAAAAGTTATTTGTTCTGGCTCGAAATCAGCTAATAATCCTAAGATAATTTCACCAATACTGCTAGCATCAAACTCGAAACCTTCTTCTCTTACAATTCTTAAGACTTCAAGGTTAGAATTACATTTACACGCATATTGTGGTCTAAATTTAGCATAATCAAATGCGTTTTTGAATGATCTTAATCTATGTCTTATCTCTTCTTCAACAAACACATATATTGGTGTGCCGTATTTCTTTTGTAGATCCTTAACTGACACTCCTTCAATGTGCATTACGCCTTCTTTATCTTGACTTAGAAAGTGTCTCCATCTCTTCTTATTATATCTGGGAGAAATCGCGTTTAATCTTTTCGGTGTAGCTTGTTGCATTCTTGTACTTTAATACTCGCCTCTGATTTTGCATAATTCTATAATTCCAAGTTATTAGAATTAGTATTTAAAGGTTATTACTATCGTGGTTTCTTATAGTTTGCCAGAGCAGGAATGACAGATCTTATACCTGTAATACTTTGTTTAGAGTCGCTCTTATACCTAGGTATTATTTGTATGTGAAGATGATTTATTGTTCTTCCTGCAGCCTCTCCATCATTTACGCCGATGTTGTATCCTTCAGGAGCCTTTAACAAGGATTTATCTTTTAACATTTTTTTACAGAAGTAAAACGATTTGTCAGTAACTCTGTATATTATCATTGATTCGTATAGTTTCTTGAAATTTGTGGATTTTATCTCTGTTATTGTGCCTTCAATAACTTCTTTCAATGCATTCCACTCTAATCTATTCAAATCTAATATGGAAGTTATGTGTCTCTTAGGCATTATTAATGCGTGGCCTGGAGATACTGGATGTACATCGAATATAGCATAGAAGAATTCGTTATCGTAAATCCATTCACTCTTCTTTTCACAAAATACGCACTTCTCACCCATAATTGGTTTTATGATGTGGTTATATAAAAAGTTTTCCACATACACTTTCTCATAATCACTTATTGTCTGACGCTATTAGTTAGTAGTTACTATAATAATCTTTATAAAACGCTAAAAGTTACTTTTCTTATGACTATAGGGTTATTATCTGAGGAAAGACGTAAATTGAATAGAGAAAAACAAAATATAATTAGCGATACTTCTTTACGCAACTCTCCAAAGCATAGTTTAGCACTTATAGATATGCCATTCATGAATTTGGTAATTCAGGACGGTCCTTATTGTCCAAAGTCTTGTGCACATTGTCATGGCAATTTTGGTCCGAACAAACCTAAAGCAGATATGCGTTTATATGAGGAAGTGATGAAACAGCTTCCCGACACAGACATAGCTCATATAATAATAACCGATGGGGAGCCCTTTCATAACATCAATCGTTTGGAGGATATATTAACAGTATTGGACGGTATGCCTGTAGAGTTAAATACTAGTGGCGAGTTCGCTAAGACTGTAGAAGATGCTGAAAAAATATTCGATAGATTGTCCTCTGCTGGATTGAATTTCTAGAAACAAGAGAGACGATCTATAGTAGGAACGACAAATTCTACTATTTCTGTTTCTGCAGATAAATATCATGGTGAAAAATCTTTTAGTTATGCCTTAAATATATTAAAAGCATTTCATAACGTATTCAAAGACATATCTGTAAAAGATATTACGGGGAAATATCAGGATACTAAGCATCATATAGCAATATCTGGATTATATAATAAAGAAAATTTCTTCACAAAAATATTTAACGAGGATAGATTGTCCTATTTTATCCAACGGAGAGCGTTAGCTGAACTTGATAAAAAAATAATTGTTCCACTAAAAAAGTTTATTCCACATAACAATTACGGTCATTTGAAATCCGGCGTAGGTCACTTTGTCACGGATAATATGGCTGTATATATTGTTCCAATGTCGTTGGTGTTTTATGGTAGGGCGGAAAATTTATCAAGAAAAGCTCTTAAGAGAGAAAATGTTTTCCACCCTAAGAAGGCATCATCACCTTTTCCTGAATCTCCTAACCTATATTTAATGTCTTCTGGAGATGTTTATGATGTACCTTCTTTTCATTGTGCGGTTCCTGGTAGATTGAAAGGAAATATTTTTCAAGAAAATTTAAAACAAATCATAGATAGAACTATGCAGCAAACAGTATTTAGAGTAGAGCGTGAGCGCGGTATAAGAGGCATCTATCATCATCTTTACGCTAACGGAGTAAGAATAAAAGCAAACGACCATTGCGAATTATGCAGAAGTATTTTTGCTGATAAAAAATCTATTGACACATATAATATGTTATTGTCCGAACCTTGGAAGAAATATGAACATAAACTAATCGAGAGATTTAATGCAAATAACTCACTTCCCTCACTGGACATTCGTTCACAGGGTATATAAATAAGATGAGATTCTTAGTATTGTTGGTGTTAAGCGTTTGACACCAGCACCTCGTCCCCTGAGCGTCTCGCCGTCTGGCGTTACAGCTCCATAAAAAGGGATTTGAAATAAAATGCGACAAGCAAGAGGAAAAAATGGAACCGAAAAAAACACAGATAAGAATACCTTCCGTCAACGACGTGATGGGTAAAAAGATGCCAGAAACAAAGTTTAGGTCTGGCGCGATTGCAGCCACAATTTGGGTCAATGAAATGATCAAAGATGGCAAAAAAGTAGAGTATAAGTCTGTCTCATTCGAGCGCAGCTACAAAGATAAAAACGATCAATGGCAATCGACAAATTCTCTTAGAACCGCAGACATACCTAAGGCAATACTCGTGCTAACAAAGGCATACGAGCACTTAGCATTGAATGCCGAAGACGAAGATAACATCTACTAAAAATCTAAGAGAGTAGTATAAAATTATTTTATTTTTTCGAGATAGCGCGAGCTATCTCTAATATTTAACAAAAAACGTGAAAGGTGGAAAAATGGCAAGAAGAAAAGTTGAGGAAAATGAGTTGGATAATGATGTAACTATAGATTTGAAAACTGTTCAGAAGTCTAAGGACATGTCTGTAACAAGTCTTCCTGGAGTCGGAGCATCGACTGCAGAAAAGCTATCCTTAGCAGGCTTCGACAACCTGTTAGCAATTGCTGTTGCTACGATTGGTGAGATTGTAGAGGCATCTGGTGTGAGTGAGATTGTTGCAAGAAAAATAATCCAAGCATCAAGAGCAAGCATGGATATGGGATTCATGTCAGGAGAAGAAGCAATGCAGAGACGTTCGCTAATAAATAAGATATCAACACATTGCGAACCTTTTGATGCATTAATGGAAGGAGGATTCGAAACTCGTGCAATTACAGAATGCTTTGGTCAATACGGTTCTGGAAAAACACAGATAGGACATTTATTATCTGTAAGTGTTCAGAAAAAGGACCCTACAGCAGCTGTTGTTTACATCGATACAGAATCTACATTCAGACCAGAAAGAATTGTACAATTCGCAAAGGGTTTAGATATGGATCCAGACCAAGTATTAAGAAATATTAAAGTTGCAAGAGCATATAATTCGGACCATCAAATGTTACTAGCTGAAAAAGTTGAAGAGTTAATCAAGAATGGCCTAAATGTAAAACTTGTAATTGTAGACTCATTAACAGCACATTTTAGAGCAGAATTTGTTGGTAGAGGAACACTTGCAGATAGACAACAAAAATTGAATAAACACATGCACATACTTGCAAAACTTGCAGATATGTACAACTTGACTGTATACGTAACAAATCAAGTTATGGCAAGACCAGATACATTCTTTGGAGATCCAACAGAAGCAATTGGTGGAAACATTGTAGGACACAACTCAACATTCAGAATCTACTTACGTAAAGGTAAGAAAGGATCAAGAGTTGCAAAACTAGTCGATGCACCAAATCTTGCTGATGGAGAATGTGCATTCTACGTCAAAGAAGGATGTCTAGAAGCAGCAGTGTAAACTGCTAATTTTATTTTTTTATTTTATTTTTCTTTTAATTCTTTAATAATTACTATAAAGTAGTTATTTGGAAAAAATTTATAAATATATTTCTTTACCTAATTTTATGCTTACTAAAGATGATTATTTTAAACAGAAGGAAGAACTTGAAAATATCTCTAAACAATATTTAGACAATATTAAATCTGGGGTGTACAGATCTAGAAGAAAGGATGTTTCTGCTTATTTCGGTATTAAAAATATCTTTATGGATGATATTGCTTCTCAGATTAATAAAATAAAAACTAAAACAAGTCCTTTTGTACATTTAGATTTATGTGGTAGATTAAATGCCTTTTCGTTAGGTGCGGATGTATCTTATATGTTTACTTTAGGTGCATCTTATAAGGGAGTGAATTCAATTTCAAATGAGTTTTTAGTGGATGGAGATATTTTTAATAATGCTGATTATCAAAATTTATTAAATATTATCTCTAAAAATAATCATAAAGTTTCATTTATCACCTTTGAAATAATTTCTGCATTAAAAAAATATGAAGGAAATGGAGTTCTAAATAATTCAAGTCCTTTAGTGAATAGTGTTTTGAAAAAACGTTTAGATTCTTCTTTAAAATTATTAGAGAGAGAAGGCATTATGTATCTTTCATCTCCTTTTAGCATAGGAAGAAATGAAGATTTTATTGTAAATATTAATGGAAATTATGAAAAAGAAATTGAAGAATTATCTGTCACAAAAGGCATAGTTGATATTGCTAAAAAGAATAATTGTGAAGTAAAATATAGAAATTCTTTTGTTCATGGTCCCTTTTATTTAATTATAAAAAATTAGAGGGTTTTTAGAACTTTACTTAAATTCCCAGAACTCGATTATTTTCTTGTTTTGCTGGTATGGATTGAAGTGTTTCTCGAATACTTTTATTTTGTATTCATTGAAATATGCTTCCATAACTTTAGAAACTATGTTGATTGAGAATCCTAGCTCGCTGTAAATATCTTTTGCAGCATCGTATGTTACCGGATTGCTTATGACTTGTCTAAATCTCTTCTTGTCGCTCCAAGTAATCTGACTATTGCTAAAGAATTTGTTTTTCTGGAAGTATTTTTGTATTAGTGCTAAATCCTTCTTAATGTTTCCAGAAAGCTTATTTTTCTTCTTGAATTCATCATAAACTTTCTTACCGATAAACTTCAAAATAAGCTGTATCTTTGGTTTATCTCTTAATCTTTTATAGAATACTCTAAACATAGCATAGATGTATACATCGAAGACTTTAGGATTTTGAATATTTTTGGTTTTTAGCTTCTTTTCAGCTAACTTTTCGGAGAATAAATTACTTATCTCTTTCTTGTATATTATTCTAAAGCCAGGTACTTGTTTGTCAAATACCATATAGCAACTATTAAGTACGATTTCTGTGAACCCCTTACTGATCATAGTAGGTTTAAGCACATGTTATATATTAACCTATCGGTCATCGACGATTAAAAAAACACTATTTAAAAAGGGTTTATAAAGGGTTTATAAATATACTAAGGCTTTAAGAGGACGTAATAAGTCGTTTTTGATACTTCTCTAGAATAACACATAAATATATACTTCAACAAAGGCAGCAATCATTAATAACAATATACTCATAGTTAAGAACACGAAACCGTCTTTCATAACATAATCAAATTTATCAGAACCGAGTTTCTCTCTTAGAACTGCTTGACTCATTATTCCTCCAGCGATTATTGCAAAGAAATATGCTCCAGCTTCCAAGAACATGTGCGGTGTGACCTTAAGGAATGTGCTAAAAAATCTATCAAATGAGTTCACGTAATGTGTAGCCATGTATCCGAATACGACGCCCCATACTGAAGCATTCCATGCTAAGAATAATACTGAACCGGCTCCAAATACTAATGATAAAACTAAGAAAATTAACAAGACCTTCAGATTATTTAACAATATATCGTAGAATGTAAATCCGCTAATTGCATGACCTACATTAATCCCTATAATTCTTAATTGACTATCAAATACTCCCTCGACTAATAAGTTTGGAAATTTCAAACTAAATAACGCATACGCTAAGAATATTCCTAAGAATAACATGAAATAAACTTGTATAACGTCGTTGTGGTCTTCCCATATTTTTCTTAAACTAAATTTTCTAGATTTAGTATCTTGAATTTCTTCAATTGATAAAATACTATTAAGAGAAGGAATTAACAACATAGAAAGAAATGCAATGCTTGCAATTCCTTGACTTCTTGGAAATACAATTAATGCCGCGACTATTCCTATAACAGAATATATTAATCCGATTAAGAATGCGTACTTAGGTGTTTTCTCTAGCCAGTTTGGTTTCAAGATGTTCTCAAGCATATTCTATTAGCGCAAAAGCTACTATATAAATATTACTCTTCTCTTTGACGTGAGAAAAGTTAAAAAATTATTCCTATTCTAAGAAATCTTCACTTATCTCAAATTCGTCATCGCCTTCTGGCTTTGTTGCTTGAGCTATTTGTTTTGATCGTTCAGCCGAATTTTTAGCATGTACATCTTCTGTTGTTGTACTCGTGCTCGTCATAGGTCTAACTTCCAATGCGACCTCGCGCATATGATCCAAAGCTTCTATTTCGTGATCTGGATTTAAGTCCGTAAATACTATTTCAGAATTGAACTCTAACCTGCTCATTATATTATTTTTTACAGTTCCTAAAACTTTTATTTGAACACCAAGCATATCTGTCTTGTATTTCTCAAACATTTCAGGAGCTATTCTAATAGCATTAAATTCATTATCGTTTAATTTCAGTAATCTTTGTGATTGTTGCTTCCAGAATATTGTTCTAATATTGCCTGTACCATCATCAAGATATACATTCATAACATAATTGTACGTCGGCGTTTGAGAGCCGTGTTCGTCACACGCATACTGATCTTCTCTGAGTCTTAATCTCTTATTACACTTAGGGCAAACTTCAAAGAATTTTACATCAAATACTTGTAATATTGTACCGATGATTTCTGCACTCATTCCATCTTCTAATTCTTTAATATGTTTTCTAGCGTACTCTTTTCTTTCTCTAGTATTAATTGTAACATTAGCAGGATTGATTATTATGTGAGAACTATCGCCCATGTGTAATTCTTTACGTCCAGCATTGTCTCTAACATACGCGCCTTTAATTTTGATTATATCTTCTTCTTTAATTTGAGCGAAATCATTAGTCTTATCATTCCAGAATACAATTCTTATTGTTCCAGTCTCATCGCCCATCATTAAATTTGCAACTTTACCTTTACGTTTTTCGGTATTAAACTCTCTTAATTCGTACTTTCTTAGAACTTTACCTGAAACATCAACGCTTTTCATACCCATAAGAATATCTTTAATCTTTAAATCTCCAGAAACCTCGAATAATTTTATACCAAATTCGTTAGCAATTATGTGTGCTGCACCTTCTTCGCTGACTAAGCCATATAGTTGCTCGATTTTTGCTTTAATTTTGTCTTTAATTTCTGTCTCACTTAGTCCACTATGTTTGGATATTTTTGCTATTATGTCTTGTAATGGTATGCTAATCATGATAACACCTTGTTTGCAAATCTACTCTCTGGTATTCGCAACTTCCCCCAGGTAGAATGGTTTACACTA
>JANNSE010000114.1:0-2677 GCA_031402215.1 Candidatus Woesearchaeota archaeon
CGTTAGGATAGTATAATGATTTTAGAGTGTTTACTGTTGCTACTCCAGTTTCTACATATCCCGGATCTACTGCCGAAACAGCTAAATCATATTCTGCTCCAGGAGTGATGTCCATAATCTTTATCCATGTTCCATTACATTGCTGCAAAGAGAAATCCCATTCTGCACATTTCCATAATTCTTTACCGACTGCAACTTTTGTGAATGTACCATTAGTAAAGTTCAAATTAGATAAATCCATTGCGAATGATGCGACAACATTACCTGTATTACTATCAAAACCAGTATTTTCTTTAGGAACATCCTCAATAAATACATTCAAATCTTGATTCGAAGTTATTACCAAGTCATTCAATACTAGATTAGAATCATTTAGACCAGGAATAGTTGATAATGCTATATCTGCAACTCCCGTCAATTCTACAGAATTATTTAAATTATTCGAGTTAATATCAGAAGATTCGCGAGAGGATTCTACATTTTTAATATTTGCAATTTTTATGTTTGTGATTATTGAATTACCTTCCGAATCTTTCAGCACTAATTTCTTCCAAGTGAAATTTGAGGAAGTAGAATTTATTCTGTCATAATCTACAACATCAGTATCGTCAGGAGCAGGAAGTGTACTGAAATTCGTATGGAATATTATTGCGTTATCACATGTTAGTGCAATCATGTATTCTCCTACCTCTGAAGGCACAAACACTACGTCATTCAAATCGCCAACGAATTTATATCTGGCCGAATTTGTAGTCACAGTTAATTCTGTATTGACGCTACTTCCAAATATGTTACTAAATACTATCTGAACTGCATCGCCAATAAAATATGTTGATTTATCTAGAGTAGCATATACGTTGCTACATTTGTCTAATATAGTTAAATTATGTTCCTTAGAAGAGTTTAATCCAGTATCTGAACCTACAAGTGCATCTGAGGGGATTGTAGAAGTGGTAGAATTAGTAGAGGTACTATCTACTGGAGCAACTTCGATTGTTGAGGTGTTAGGATCAGTATAGTTAAACAATACTTCAGAAAGTATGCTACCATCCGACATTCTTGATAATCTGAATGTATAATTTCCATAGTCCAATATATCATAAGATATTGGAAATTGAACTTTTCCAAAATACTTATAGCTATCTAATACCGTATTTCCATCTAACGTACTGTGTTCTCTTATTACAGTTAAATCATATATCGATGAAAAATCCGTATTGTCCAACGAATTATCGAACGCATTTAGATTAACGGAAGCAGTAGTGTTTAGTTCTGTGAATAAATGTAAGGTCAGTAAGTATCCTTTAACTTCGTTGCTATATATGCTTGGTTGTGCATCCAGACCCATTTTAACATTACTAGAATAAGTCAATACTATAGGAGTTGTAATTAAAGAGAACAATATCAATACTAAGAACGTGCTTACAAAGAACATACTACGTGATGAATCTCTTTGTTCATTTTCCGAAGTTTTAATATTTTGATTCATTTCTTTTCTATCTTCTGATTATTCTGAATATTTTTATGAGCAGCTTTATCTCCTATAAGCCCATTAACTAACAATTTTTCAGCCACGTTTGTGATTAAGCTTAGACATATATCCGTATTGTAGAGTATTAAGTGATATTTTTGTAAGTCTCTATCTTCTACAAATCTTTCTTGGAAAGTTTTTCTTGTAAAAAATAAGAGGTTATAGTCTTTAGTTAGAATAGATGTCTCTAATATGTCATTTTTTTGATCAGTATCAGAAGTCACAAAAATCAAGGTTTTCTTGTATAAGACAACTGTATCTATTCTATATGTCTTAGCAAGTTGAGACAATTCATCTAATAAACCGTCAAATTGAGCATTTTTTTGTGCGAATACTTCTCGCTTATTTATCTCATTAACAGCCATCAATACTTTAGTCTTATCACTATGCATATTTAAGAAACATTGATATGATTTGCCTATATTTATCTTCTTTAACACGCCCTCTTTCAAAAAAAAATTAGATTTTTTATTTATTAAAGGATAAGATTTTTTTAATATTTTAGAAACCTGATTAATACTATACGTCGAGGATAAATCTTCCTGGAATACACTAATTATTGATTGTTCAAGCTTGTTACCTATCATTCGCAATCCTACATTCACAAATCATACAATTGTTAATTACATCAAATAAATCCACGAAATTTAATCCGAAAAAGGATTATACCATTATAAGTATAATACTGACCGCAGGCTTTTATAAATATTTCTATTTTTGAGCTTAAAAAAGAAAGAAACCTGACTAGAAAAAACAAAAAGCAGCAAAAAAAATCGAAAAGAAAAAACGGAGAAAAAAGGAAAAAATATATAACATTATATCTTTTTAGGTATAATAACAAATCTAGAAAAAACTAATAAGAACAATAATTAGGTATAATTAGATATAAACATCAAACTAACCCCCACAACTAATACAAAATCATCACCGATATTTAAAAAGGTTATCAAAATACTTAGAATTATCAAAAATACTAGAATAAATAACTAAATATAACTAATTAAGAAATCAAATTCAACTTGTTTGCGTATCCCATGCTAAAACTTCTTGATCTAGTTCGGTTATTAATGCCGTAAATATTTCTTCGAAATCAAATATTTCCTCGATTATATCGCTAGCAGTTTCAGTAGTTGAAGACGCTACAGG
>JANNSE010000115.1:0-3376 GCA_031402215.1 Candidatus Woesearchaeota archaeon
TCCGAAAGTCGACTATAACTTCTATGATTTGATACTAAATCATGTCGCATCAAAGAAGCTTGATGTTCTTAGTAAGGAAAAAGTTAAAAAGACTGAGTACGATTTAATATTAAAGAATCATGAAACTAATGAATATATTTATTGTAAGGCCAAAGATAAGCCAACAATAAGTGAAGGAGATTTGGCTCCAGCATTAATATTCGCACAAAATAAAAAGATGCCTTGCTTGTTTATTTCAACAGGAGAATTAACAAAAACAGCAAGCATATTAATCACAAGAGAATTTAGTGGAATGACATTCGAAAAAATAGTGGTGAGCAATAATGGTTGAAGAGAGTGAAAATAATAAATCTAAAGAAACATTTCAGGTTACTCCTTGGGAAGTTAAAGGAAATATAGATTATGATAAGTTAATAAAAGATTTTGGAGTACAACCAATATCAATAGATGCTCTTCCTAGCGTTTTTCAAAAAGAAATTCTATTTCGTAGAGGTTTCGTATTTGCACACAGAGGATTCGGAAATATAGTTAGTGCAATAGAGCATAAAAAACCTTTTGTGATGATGACGGGATTAATGCCTACGGGAAAGTTTCACATAGGTCATATGATTCTTGCAAGACAAATGATTCTTTATCAACATCTTGGCGCAAAAGTTTACATTTGCGTTGCAGATATTGAAGCATATAATGCTAGAGGACAATCTTTAGAAGAAAGTAGAAAGAACGCAATAGAAGAATATATTCTAAATTACATCGCACTAGGGTTAAAGCCTGAAAATTGTGAAATCTACTTCCAAAGTGATAGATCAAAAGATGAAAAGAAAACCAATTCTTACTATCGCTTACAAAACTTACTTGCAAGGCACGCAACATTCAACGAGTTCAAAGCAGTTTATGGAGAGATAACTCCTGGAAAAATGCTTTCAGCATTGCTTCAAGGCTCAGACATGTTGCATCCGCAATTGCACGAATTTGAAGGTCCTGTTCCTGTTGTGGTTCCAGTAGGTATAGACCAGGATCCACACATAAGATTAGCAAGAGACATGAGTGGGAGAGTAAATACTTACAACAATTTTAATTTCAAAGAATTATGTTCTACGTATCACACATTTATTCCGGGTCTGACTGGAGGAAAAATGTCTTCATCAGACGCAACATCATATGTTGCTTTGACTGATACCCCTGAAGATGCTGAAAAGAAAGTCAAAAAATACGCATTCAGTGGTGGAAGAGATACAATTGATGAGCATAGAAGACATGGCGGAAATCCAGATATAGATGTAGCATATCAATGGTTAAGAATATTTGAAGAAGACGACACGCTTCTCAAGAAAGTTTATGATGATTATAAGAGTGGTGCGTTATTATCTGGAGAATTAAAGAAATTATTAATAGATAAATTAACTCCATTCTTGACTGAACACCAAGAAAAACGTGAGAAGGCAAGAAAAGTATTGAGTAACTATATCAAACATGCTGGTGAATAAAATGATGACATTATGGATAGACTTAGTTATTCTTTTAGGTGTATTCTATCTATTCTATGGTCTGCTTAATTGAGTGTCTTAATCTAACATTAACTTTAAAAACGACTTCTCCATCCTAAAATCATGGGTACAAAGATAACTGAACTGATGCAAACATCAGAATTAAGCATTGAAGATTTGCGTGGCAAAGTTGTTGTAGTTGATGCATTTAATCAATTGTACATGTTTTTATCTTCTATAAGACAGCCTGATGGATCACTATTGAAAGATTCTCACAATAATGTTACATCACACTTGAATGGATTATTCTATAGATTTACAAAGCTAATGCAGTTTGATATAAAATTCGTATTTGTATTTGATGGTAAGGCTCCAGAATTAAAATTAAAAGAGCGCGAGCGTCGTTCAGCATTAAAACATGATGCAGAATTAAAATTTGAAAAAGCTGCTGAAGAAGAAAATCTTGAAGACATGAAAAAATATGCTTCTAGAACAAGTAAATTAACTCCTGAAATGATTGCTGATGTTAAAGAATTAATTGAAGCATTAGGTTGCCCTATAATTCAAGCACCGTCAGAAGGAGAGGCACAAGCAGCAGTATTAGTTAAAAACAAAGACGCATATGCAAGTCTTAGTCAAGATGCAGATTCATTGCTTTTTGGCTGTCCTCTTGTTGTAAAGAATTTAACATTATCTGGAAGAAAAAAGCTTCCTAATAAATTATCTTATGGCGAAATAAATCCTGAATTAATTTCATTAAAGGACACATTAAAAGAATTAGACATAGATCAAGACCAATTAATCGTCCTAGCAATGCTTACCGGAACAGATTATAATATTGGCGGAATCAAAGGCATAGGCCCTAAGACTGCATTAAAATTAGTTAAAGAGTACGGTTCAGGAATGGACAATTTTGATAAATTATTTTCAGAGAATAAGTGGGCAGAACATTTCGATTATGATTGGAAAGATGTATTTAATATAATCAAACACACAAAGACAACTGATGATTACAAATTAAATTTCAGAGATGTCGACGATGAAAAAGTTGTTGACGTACTTTGTAATAAGCACGATTTTAATGAAGAAAGAACAAGAGTTGTTTTAGAAAAACTTCATAAACGACCAGTTGCACAGAAAGGATTAGGAGATTATTTTTAAGATGTTAGGATTAAAAGTTCCGTTAAAGGATGCAGAAAAGTGGAAGCAGTATATTGTCGTAAATAGATTAATCGATAAAGAACATTATTATTTGAAAGATAAAAAATACATTTATTTTCCAGTCGTTTCTAAATTTGTGATTTTAAAATCTAAAGAAGTTTCTTTTGTTGAGAAAGATTTTACAAAGAGCGTACATAAAGGAACTCTTAGAGAGAATCTAGAAAAAGAATTAACAAAAGAAGAATTCTCGTTTGTGAAAACTGCACACGACATAATCGGCAGCATTGCAATAGTTGAAATTCCTGAAGACTTAGAAAAACGCGAGAAACTAATTGCAGAAACATTACTAACTGTAAATAAACAGATTAAGACTGTATTAAAGAAAGCTCATATTCATGAAGGTATATTCAGAACACAAAAATTAACATATTTAGCAGGCGTAAATACTAAAGAGACAGAATACAAAGAGAATAATGTTAGACTAAAATTAGATGTTGAAAAAGTATATTTCAGTATTAGATTAGGTAATGAGCGTAAGAGATTAATGAATTTAGTAAAACCCGGAGAAGAAATATTAGTTTTATTTTCTGGCTGTGCACCGTTTCCTATCGTACTTGCTAAAAACACTAAAGCAAAACATATTTTAGGAATAGAAATAAATCCAGACGGTCACAAATATGGTCTAATTAACGTCGCACTGAATAAATTGAAAAATGTGGATTTACTAT
>JANNSE010000116.1:0-15759 GCA_031402215.1 Candidatus Woesearchaeota archaeon
TTGCTTTAGGAAGTACAATGGTAAGTTTTATTGATGTAGATGAACGTGGAAATGGTTCATGGAGTGCTTTCATAGTGACTGTTAGAGATACAATTTCACCAAATATTACGAGCACACCTGCTAATGTTACACAAGGATCAAGTACACCGGCTGGTGCTGTGATAAATTATGCTACACCAAATGCTACGGATGTAGTAAGTGGTAATATTACAACAAATTGTTCAAAAGCATCAGGATCAGTGTTCCCTGTTGGAAACACTCTAGTAAATTGTACTGCAACAGACTCAAGCGGCAATGTTGCATCAGTAACATTCTTAGTAACAATAACTGCAAATCCTTACTACACTAGTTTAGGACCAATAGTAGCATATGACACTATTGTGTTGAACTATCCAATAGGAGTTGCTGATACTGGAGGTAATACTGTTGTAGGATTAACAGTTAACAACCCTAAATTCACAATAGATAATACTACATTCGTATTTACGAATAGAACTCCATTAGTGGCTGGAACTTATCCTGTTGTTATAACTGCATTCAACAATCTTGGAATGAATGCATCTAGAAATGTGTTAGTAACAATATTAACACCAGAACAACAGTACGTTACCAACTCAACCGAGACAGTACAAGCAAACAAGACTGAAATGATTGTGAATCAAGGAAGCGGCAGTCTAAATAATATTATAGTGCCACCATCCATCACAACAAGTCCTATATTTGTTAACTTCACAGCATTGTTAAGCGGAACAACAGTAACTATGATAAGTGATTTATCATTAACAACAACAAGTACAAACTCTTATACAATGTTCTTGCCATCAGGAACAGTTGTAACGGGAGATGCAACTTGGGATGGAAGATTAAGATTACCAATAATACAACCAGCAGTATACACTATAGCTGGTGGAAACGTAATTATGGTTATAGATGTAGGTGGAAATAGTCCATTAACATTCTCGCAACCAGTTAAAGTAGTATTAGGTGGAATGAGCGGGAGAAGAGCAGCATGGGCATACGGTACTACTGCACTAACAGACATACCAACAGTATGTGACAGTGCAACAGCTCCTACAAACATAAACGCAGCAGGTCCTAAAGAATGTTACATAAGTTCAGGAAGCGACCTATTGATATGGACATATCATTCAACAGCATTCGCAGCATATGATGTAATTGTTCCTGCACCAGTCTCTTCAGGCGGTGGCGGTGGAGGCGGTGGCGGATCAAGATATACTTGTGGCAATTGGACAACATGTGATGATGGAAAGCAGACAAGAAATTGCACTTCTGGAAATAGATGGCAATTAGAGTTTTCAAATTGTACAGTTAAAATAGTGCCTACTGTGGACACTTCAAAAACAAATGCTACTGCAGATTTAAATAATGCTACGCGTAAGGTTACTGGTGCAGATGCGCTAAAGAACGCTCGCGCAAACACTTATAGCATTAAGAAGATTACAGGTAACATTGCTGATGATTTAGGTTCGGCAATATCTGGTATGTCTAACATACTTGTACCTTTGCTTGTTATTGCTATGCTTGTATCGATTGGCGGTCTATACCTGTTCTATCATTACAAGAACAAGCGAATGGACGCAGAGTCAAAGAAGCGTAGGTAATCTTAACAAATTATTTTTATACTATTTTTTTATTTCTTTTAATATAGTTTCTACATTTCTTATGTTCTTTTTCTAATTTAGATTTTTAAAGCAAAACTTTAAATATCAATTCAATTAGTATGATTTGTATTGTTTAACATTTGTATTGTTTAACTAGAGTTATTTAATCGGTGATGATATGGGTTTATGGCAAGAATTATTTTTGAACTACTACTTTCTATTATTTATTTCGGCAGTAGTATTCTCTGTATTTCTTAAGGCAGTCTTACATTCATGGAAGCGTAAGACTAGGTTCAATTTAAAAGGCGGATTCCAGAATGGGGGAATGCCTAGCTCACATACAACTGTTGTTTCTGCCCTGACATTTGGGTTATTATTCAGAACAGGTCTAAGTGATTTGTTCTTTATCTCAGCAATATTTGCTTCTATAGTAATCAGTGATGCGGTTAGAATTAGAAAGAATATAGGATTGCAAGGCGAGAAGCTTAACGAGTTGTTGAGAAAATTCGATGAGAAAACAATTCATGTCGTTTATGGTCATAGTTTCGTCCAAGTTTTAGCAGGTATGCTGTTAGGTTTGGCTTGTGCTGTAATATTTAACGTACTATTATTTTGAAATAATAACTGCTAGCTAAATTAATTCTACTAACTCTTAGAATGTCTGCCTAATTATACTCTATAAGATAATAATAGCAACGCAATCAACACTATAGTTACTAAAACCATAAGTATTCTGAAGAATCTTTTTGATTGTAGGTGGTTTTCCTTTAAATTTCTAAATTCTTTGTACTGCTCAGCTAATTTTTGTTCGAACAATTTATCGTATTTTTCTTCTTGTTTATCGACTTCAAGCAAACCTTTTTTATACTCTCCTTCATTTGGAGTAATTACAATAGCACGCTTCACAGAATCTTTCTTATTTATTTTCTGTACACTTTTTGCCTTCTTTGCTACGCTCGTGCTAGAATTCTTTTTCTTAATAGTTTTTTTCTTAACCATACTATCTTGATGGACTTCCTATATTAAAAGATTTATTACTACTATGGAAAAACTACTAGTACAGGACATGTTTTTGATATGATTGTGTTGTTTAGCGTATTTTTGCGATAAAGTTATAAATACTTAATATTGATATTTTATGTTACGATAGACTTAGTAGATACTTTGATAAATATTTTGATAGATTACTTAGTAGACATATGGTTGAATTAAAAAAGAGTTTGGGATTTTGGAGTATATTTTTCATAACTATTACTGCGATGATAGGTACTGGAATGTTCTTCGGTACTGCGTTAGCTGCAGAAAAAGCAGGTAATGCATCCATACTAGTTTGGTTGTTTCTAGGATTATTAACAGTTTATGTTGGAGCATGTTTTGGTGAATTAACTTCTATGTTTCCTAGCGCAGGAGGGATATATGAGTTCGCTAAACAAGCATACGGTAAAGGTTTGGGAGCGTTCTTAATAGGTTGGTCTTCTTGGATTGTCATCAATATAATGAATTCATTGTTGATAGTTGCAGCTCTAGATTATTTAGTACCAAAAGAATACGGTACTCTTGTAAAGATAGCGATGGCTGTCGCAATAATTCTCGTTTTAAATGCATTCGCATATATGGGTGCTGAAGGTACGACTGCTGTATTAGGATTTTTTGCATTTGTGATCCTTGCTGTATTGATTGCCATCATCGGTGTAGGATTTACGAACATTGATTACTCTAATTATACTCCTATGTTTGCATTGCCAGTCACAGGAATGCTCGTCGCATTATTTTTCATAATTGAAACATTTTTTGGTTGGGAAAATGCTACATTTATGGCTGAAGAAACTAAAGATGCAGAAAAAACTATTCCTAGAGCATTAATGGTTGGTTCAATATTTGTAGCGGTGCTAGGTATATTGCTAGCGGTTATGATGCTCGGTGTTATTCCTTGGCCTATGTTAGCGGGATCCTCTACTCCTGTTTCTGATTTGACCGCAATACTCTTTAATTCATCAATTGCTATAGTGGTTAATATTGGTATAGCATTGGCGTTGATTGGTTCGGCAGCAGGAGGATTAGTTGGTGGTCCGAGATTATTATTAGGATTAGCGAGAGATAAATTATTTTTAGAACAACTTTCTGATGTACATCCAAGATTTCAGACTCCTTACAAAGCAATAATATTCCAAACTATTGTATCAATAATAGTTGTACTTTTCGGATTTGGTAATTATGAATACTTGTTAGAATTATTGGTTCCTATTGCATTGCTAATGTATATCTCGGTTATACTTTCTGTTACAGTCTTGCGTTTCAAAAAACCGACTCATCCTAGACCATTTAAAGTTTGGTTCGGAAAAACAGGCCCTATTGTTGTATCAGCGATTTATTTAGCAACAGTAATTGCTTGGTTAATAACCACTCCGAATGCTCAAAGTATGCTTAATTTAGGATTAAGTTTTATCTTTTTTGGAATACCTATATTTTTATTGTTAACGTCATATTATGATCCGGATTCTATTAAGAGGATTAATGATTATTTTGCTAAATTCGCAGTATTTTTTGAGAATATAAGTTTTCCTCACGAATTTAGGAAAGAATTAATGGATTATTTTAAAGAAGATCTATATAATAAAACAGTTTTAGATTATGGTGCTGGTGTAGGAACGTTAACATTACATCTGGCCGAGGCCGTAGGCCCACGAGGAAAAGTTTATGCTACAGATTTGAGCAATAAAAATATCGAGATATTGATGAAACGAGTGTTAAAAAAGGGATATACAAATATTGAGATGATACACGATGAACATCAAGTCAACAGAGTACATCCTAATGTTAGAAATGTTGATGTGGTTTTTAGTGTAGGGATGCTCGGTTATATTCAGAATGTTAACAAGGTGTTGAAGGAATTATACAAAATACTTCCTCGTAATGGAAAAATATGTATGGTTGAATATTTAGACTATTTTGGCGTTATTCCTAATGTAAAATGGCTTAGTAGCACAGAGCAAATTGAGAAGGTATTCAAAGAAGCAGGATTTAGTGTTCACGTAAAGAAAAAAAGAATGTGGTTCTGGACATACGTGATTATATACGGGATAAAATCTTCTGATGACGGAACAGTGCCTTATATTTGAGATGAGGAGCGAGTGGTTGAGCGGTCATTACTTCTGAGTAAGAAAAAAGATAAAGTATTTAAACCGGTATTTCTTCTCGATTACTGCTTAAAATTATGATGGGGTTATAATATGTCCGATAATATTGCATCCACTAAATCTATACACGTAGATTTATCTATGACTAATGTTAGTTATGAAAAGTCGGTTGTTGAGCATTACGGTATAGAGAAAATAACTAATTCTGCTATCGTTCTTGGTGTAACTAATGGTTCGATAAGTAGTTCGGTAAATAAATTATTATCAAATTGCGACGAATTATATCATAAACCGACGCTCGTTAAAAAAGCAAATGTAGAAAAATTAGGCGAAATTTTTATGGATAAAGACGCCATTAATAGTAAAGTATCAAATCTTAACAACTCGATTTCCGTAAAATTATATGATTCATTCGATTTATTTTCTTTAAAACATTTAGGCACATTCTTGAATACTCCCTCGTTAGTTAATGGTTCATATCTACAAGAGGGGTTTCTCTCATTTATAGAAGATGGTAAGATGGTACATTATTTACTTAAAGACCCTTTTTCTTTTATGAACGATACTTCATTAAACCTTATGAATGCCTTTGATAAAAACGTAATACTTAAAGAGTTAGATGATATTAGTACTAAACATGGTGCTGGTTATAAATATTATATTCCTTTCGAATTATTGCGGCCTAAAATAGATAAGGGTGTCAGTGAGGGAACATGTTTTAAACTATCTAAACACACTCTTTCCATAACTAAAGGCGTAAGTGCTGATCCTTTATTTAAGCAGTTATTTGGCGACGGTTCTGATATCCCTAATATAGAATTGGAGGAGTTATTACGTGATAGACTTGTTCAAAATATCTCTCTCGGGTTGGAAAATGAAGCATATCTAAAAGACAGAAAAAATATTCTATTCGCTATGTCCAGATCTAATAATAAATATCATAATGAAACTAGTGAAAATTTTGGAATACTAAATTTACTATACATGAATGGATTTGATACTTCTAGACTCGGTTCTTATATTCAGATAGATGCTAAGAATTGGATTAATGATAGCTTCCGTAACAGTAAAGTGCGTGCAGTTTTAACATGCGCGCCGATTATGAATGTGTTAAATCAAGCGCTTGAAAATCCTTATAATCACATCAGAACAAATTTAGATAAACGTTTGTCTTCTGTATCTTTTAATTCTAAAATGCAGACTGGTTCGCCTAGGGTCGGTGATGCATATGATTGCTTACATTATGATTTGGATACATGTAACAAAATAATAAATTTGCATAATATTTACGGAAAATTCGGAAAGCAATTATACCTTGGTGCAGGACAGAAATTAAGTCTAGATGAATTAATTAGCGAACAAACCGGTGTAGATGCTAAAAAATTATTGCATGAAGCCATACAGTTTAAAAAATTAAATCCAAATGATACTAAACTCAACAAATTATATTATAATTCCGAATTGGCATCTGAAGAAATGAAACATGAAATGATTGACTTATACACTAATGGTGCAAAAAATCTTGAACAGATATCGTTTGATTTAAGTCGTAAATATGGTATGAATGTATCTTCCTCAACTATAAGTCATCATGCAAGAAAATATTATGATGCGTTAGAATCTAAAGATTTCAAAAATCGTAGAGAAGTACGAGAATATTATCATCCATCAGAAAAATCTCAGAATATTGCTGAAAAAGTAGATTCACAATCTGTTGTAGTATAATCAATATGACGGAGTATTTTTTCTTATTTTATATTATTATTTCTTATTTAAGAATTCTTTCAATTTTTGTGCTGCTTGACCGCGCATACTAATTTCGTTTTTATCTTCTATACTCATTTCACTCATTACTTCATCGTATCCGTCGGGCATAAATATTGCATCCCACCCAAAACCACTTTTTCTCGGACTTACAATTTTACCTTTGACTATTCCTTGGAAATATTTTACTTTTCCTCGAGAATAATATCCTATTAACGTTCTGGCTTCAGCACGATTGTTTTTTAGTTTCACCGTTAAATTGTAAAGACCTTCATTTCCTATTGTTTGTAAGAACCATTTTATCATAGGGCCTGGAAGTCCGTTTAAACATTCAAGATACAACGATGTGTCTTCGACTATAAATGCTCCTGTTGTTTTTGAAACTTCTGATTTTTTTCTTTTTGCTTCTAGCAACTTGTGTTCTATAATCCGTTTAGCATCTATTTCTTGAATCTCATCTAATTCTAATTTTAATTGTTTAATACTAGGAATTATGTTTTTTATTTCTAAGAACTTATTCTCGCTATTTGTAACAAAATATATTTCGGGGCCGTCTTTATTTTTGTTTACATCAGCAACAGTTATGTTTGTTTTCTTTAAACTTTTTACATCGCCAAAATATTCTACTGCACAATCTTTGCAATACCAATCACTCGAACCCTTTATTGAATATTTTGCATCATCGCCACACATCGTGCATTTTTTAGACAAGATTTTTTCATTCTTTAATTTGGTTAATTCTTTTTTTACTTCACGTTTTAACGATAATCTTTTATCTAATTTTTCTTGTTCTTGTAATTTTTTTAATGATTCTTTTAATCCCATTTCCTTAACAGAGCAGTATACATTTAAAAATGTTATTCGATAAAAACTTTAGTCAAATCAAAACCTATATAAAGGCAGTATTATTCTTCGACAATATGGCATTTGAAAAACCTGGCGCTGTAGAAGAAGGTCAAGAAGAATTCTTTAGAGTAAGAACTCCTAGAGATAAAGAAGTATTTGGTATATTAGAGCAAAGACTTGGTGGCAGTAGATGTAGAGTAAGATGCTTAGATGGTAAAACTAGAAATTGTAGAATTCCTGGAAGATTAAAAAGAAAGCTCTGGGTTAGAGAGAATGATGTTGTTTTAATAGAACCATGGGAATTTGATGGCGACGAAAAAGGCGACATTATCTTCAAGTACAAACCTAATCAAGTATTGTGGTTAAAGAAGAACGGCCATTTGGATAAATTACAAGATTTAGATGAATTCTGATTGAAATACGTGAGTTATTAATTAATCAAATTAATTTCTATTATGGAGTAACAACATTTATTAAGTGTTATTTGCTCCTATGCTTATGACGCTAAATTTGATAATCACTGATGCGGATTTGAGAAATTTGAAGAGATTTGAGAATCAAGAGCGTATATGTCCGCTGACTTCTGATAATATATTTAGAGGTATGGTTTATACAATGTTGGCTACTCAAGAAACGTATAAACAACAGATGAAAATGTATAATAGATTATTAACTCTTCAATTAGATACTCCTGCAGCAATTTTAGAATGGTCGGGGGACGTGTCAAATATTGTTAGAGGTCTTAAAAAATATGATTATTTACTAGAATTAGCTGAATGGTGGCCAAAAAGTGGCGTTTATGAAGCAATAGTAGAGGATGTAAACAATAATCGTACTCAGGAATTTGATATACGAAATAGACTTGCTAAAGAAGCATCAGGAATAAGTTATAAAGGTGCGTCGTTGGTCATGAATATGTGTGATTATACTGAATCTGTAGTCTTGGATGTTTGGGCATTGAGAGCGTTAGTTGCAGATAATTATCCTATAAGGTCTTATAAGTACGAGCCAAAAGAGGGTAAGAAAAAGAAGAATGGTAAAAAGAATTTTAAACATACTTATTTAGGAAGAGGGATATATTTTGATAGGGGTGTGACTGCAAAAAAAGAATACACTACATACGAAGGTTTTTTTAGAGAATTAACTGCAAAACATAACGAGAGATCAAACTATAATTTCACACCATTTGATTTTAGAAGATTATTGTGGTTGAAACGTACAGCTTGGTGCAACGAATTTGGTAATGATATAGATCAATTAATTCTACCTTTCAACAATCGTTAGTTTATTTCTAAATATTATTATTCAACTTTTCTTAGGTTTAGAAGGTTTAACGTCTTTATTTTCTCTGAACAAAATAATTATCCAATAAATTACTCCTATACATATAAGCGAGTCTGCAACGTTAAATATTGGCCAGAATTTGAAGTTAATAAAATCAATTACGCTACCATAAAATATTCTATCAATAAGATTTCCTGTAATTCCGGCAATTATTGTTATCAATGAAAACTTCGGAACTTCTTTATGGAAGTATATTATTGCAACTAGTGCTATGGCTGATATTATTGCAAGCCAAACATTCATGTCTTTTAATATGCTAAATCCCGCTCCCGTATTAGTCACGTATGTAAATGCTAGAATGCCGTAATCCTTGTCTGCCGTTAGCGTTGTCGCCCAAAATTTTGTAATCCTATCTAAAAATAATAATGCAATAAATATTATGATCGTATAGTATCCTCTACTCTTTACACTTTTTGATTTGAACTCTTTCTTAGAATTTTTTAGTACCATTTTTTATTACTTGTTGTCTTCTGTTGTTCTCTCTCTGCGATTGATTCAAGACTTTTTAATCTTTGGTTCATAGCGTCAAGCTCTGATTTTATAGAATCTAGTTTTAATGATATTACTTGTAAATCTTTTGATATATCGTTTCCTTGTTGTGGCATCATGGATGATTGACCATATGCGCTATTCATTGTGGATAAATTTACTGAGGAACTAAAATTATGCTCTGGTTGAAATTCTGTACCGAAACTTGGTTGCGGGGTTGACATGCTGTTCATGCCGTTAATATTGTTATCAGGGCCGGAGTTAGTATCAAAGTTCATTCCTCCGGAATCGAATCCAGTGTCGCTCTTCTTTTTCAGAAAATCCATTAATCCCATTTTATCCTCTTTTTAATCCTTACTAGAAAGGGTACTTATTAAAGATTGTGGTACGAATTTTATTGCCCTAAATAATGCACTATTGTGATATACTTCAATGTTATCGTTCTTTAATTGTGATAATAATTCAACCGTGTTACTTGGATTGAAAACCGTTGATAAATAATACGAGAACAAGTATCCTTTAACTCCTTCATCTGTAGCTAATAATTCCTTAAGAACTTCTGCTTGGACTCTTCCACTTTTTTTGGCAATTATGCTGGCTAACATTTCTCTAGCATTATCGCTAACTAGTACTGCTTTTATTTCTTCTTTACTTAATTCAACATTTTGATCGGATATATTATATAGTGATATTTCATCAAAGGATCTTAGTTCTATAATGAATACTTTATAATAATCTGCTCCTAATGTAGACATCTTGTCTTCTTTGTAGAGCTTCTCTGCGTTTACTAACTCGCTTTTATTCATTGGATTAAAATCTTTCTTTTCAGGATTAAATTTCACTCCTGCCAAGAATTTAGTTGTACTGCTTGTAGTATCTACAGTCATATTTGTATTGTTAGTCAAGTCAGCTGATTGTCTTAAAATAACCATGCTAGTGCTGTTACCGAAATTATTCTTGAAATCATTCGCATCCTTAATAATCATGTAACCGAACACTATTGAACCTACAACACAAACCAACATAAATAATAGGAATAATTTGAAGAAAAATCCGACTAAAAATAAAGTTTTTTTAAGCCAGAATAATATTAAGAATACCACAATCATCAATACAAATATAGATATTAATTCAATCATGACTCAAACCTCTATTATGCGTCTTTACACGCTTAATGTCCTTATGACCTTTTAATCATAACTAATCGGGTCACTATTTAAAGTTTTTGGCTATTTTGGTCGTATTAACGTTCAGTTTGTTCTGCTTTTCTCACCTCTAAAATCAATCACAATATTTATAAATACTCTTCTTTTTCTTTTACTACTCAAAAGAAAGCGTTGGTTTTAGTATATGTGCTGTACTACACTTTCTAATAAGTACTAAAATGAAAGGTACTAAAAATATTTCAAAACATGTATCAACTAAGTCAGTTGCTAAGTCTAATAAGCAGAAGGTATTATTGCCTACATTAAAAGAACAGCAGAGATACGTTGTATACAAAGTTTTACCAAAAAATTCATCAATTATAATTAAAGATTTCGGTAATTTACACAATAATATACTATTACAGTGCAATAATTTTTTAGGCGTATTTGATGGTGGAAAAGCAGGACTTATGAGTGCTAAATATGACCCTGAAAAATTGACTGGAATTATACGTGTAAATAATAAGTACGTTGACAAATTAAAAGTTTGTTTAGGACTTATCAAGAATGTTGCTAATCAAGATATTACTGTAGATTGCATATATGTTTCAGGAATGCTAAATAAAGCCGCTGAAAAAATGAGTGCATAATTTTGTTTACATTTGATTAATGTTTGATAATTTGATTTAATGTTTAAGGAGAATAACGGATAAATTCCGAGGTGGATAAAATGACGGATGTACAACCATTACAACATCAAATGATGGGATATGATAGAGCAATAACAATGTTCAGCCCAGATGGTAGATTATTACAAGTAGAGTATGCTAAAAAGACTGTAAGACAAGGTTCAACTGCTATAGGTATGGTTTGTAAGGACGGCGTATTATTGGTTACTGATAAGAGACTTGTAGATAAATTAATTGTTGCAGAAAGTCTAGAAAAGATATGGCAAGTAGACGACCACATAGCCGTAACTGGTGCAGGAATATTATCTGATGCAAGAATACTTGTTGATAGAGCACGAGTTAAAGCTCAAGAACATAGAGTTGTATACGATAGTCCAATAGACATAATTACGATTGTTAAAGATATTGCTGATTTAAAACAAATGTGTACTCAAAGTGGTGGGCTAAGACCTTTTGGAGTATCATTACTAATTGCAGGCGCTGATGAAGATAGTGTAAAACTATTCGAAACAGATCCTACTGGAATTTTCTTCCAATATAAAGCAACAGCTATTGGTGAAGGAGAGATTGAAGTAAAAAATATTCTATTAAAAGAGTACAAAGAATCCATGACTATTGATGAAGGTTTCAAATTAGCAGTAAGTGCATTGAAGCGAGTCATCACAGAAGGATTTGATAGTGATAGAATAGACTGCGTATATATTACTAATGAGAAAAAGAATTATGAAAAAATGTCTAAAGATAAAATCGTAAAAGTACTTGCGGCTTTAGATCCGAAAAAGAAGTAAAGAAAAGAAGTTGAGGATGTGAGATTATGGCTATGACACAAAATTTTAACAAGAGAGCACCAGAAGTAGAGCGATTACATATTAATCTTGCCAGAATAAAGAAAGGTGGCAGAAGATTTGAAATTGTTGTAGATCCAGATAATGCTGTGGCATACAAAAATGGTAAATTAGAAGATATTCGTGAAGTATTAATTGCAGAAAGAATATTTGAGGATGTTCAAAAAGGCGTCTTCAGTCCAAAATCAGATTTAGACAACGTATTCCCGAAAATGGATGCTATGGAAATTGCTAAATTAATCTTAATGAAGGGAGACTTGCAATTAAGTGCTAAATATCGTCAATCAAAACAAGAAGAAAAGAAAAGAATAATCATAGAATCTATTCATAGAAATAGTATTAATCCATTAAATAATTTACCTCATCCAACTACGAGAATAATTAACGCTATGGAAGAAGTGAAAATAAAGATTGATGATAACAAATCAGCACATGATCAAATTCAGGACATAGTAAAAAAATTGCAAGTAGTATTGCCAATAAAATTCGAGCATAAACATGTACAAGTACACATTAGTGAGAAGTATTCGAAGAAGTATTACAAGACTATTCATCAATACGGTAAAGTAATAAATGAAAAATGGCTTGATGATGGATGCTATCTATGTAACATAGAAATTCCTGCAGGATTATACATGGATTTCATAGATGATATAAATAAAAAAACACATGGTGGTGTAGAAATAAAATTATTAGGCGTAAAGAACGGAAAGTTCTACGAATAAATAATAAATAAAAAATCACTGTTAAACACTGTTAAAATATGGAGTTGATTAATATGGGTTTATTGATAAAAGATAAGCAAGTTGTAGTACCCGGAGACATATTAGCCGATGACTTAGGCTTTATACCAGGGTTTGGAACGTACAGAGACAATCATAATCTAGTTTGTTCAAGATTAGGATTAGTTAATGTAGAAGGAAAAGTAGTCAAAGTAATACCATTATCTGGAAAATATCTTCCAAGAAGAAATGATGTTGTTGTAGGAAGAGTATTTGATATCTTAATGGCTGGATGGAGAGTAGACATAAACAGTCCATACAGTGCAGTATTATCAAGTAAAGAAACAGCAGAATTTATCGAGCGTAATGAAGATTTATCAAAACATTTTGATTTGGATGATTACTTGGTATGTAAGGTAACAAATGTTACTTCACAAAACTTAGTCGATGTAAGTTGCAGAGACCAAGGATTAAGAAAATTACGTGGCGGAAGAATAGTACACGTTAATACACATAAAGTTCCAAGAATTATTGGCAAGAAAGGCTCAATGGTTTCAATGATCAAACAAGCAACTGGTTGCAGAATAATAGTCGGACAAAATGGTTTAGTTTGGGTCGATGGAGAACCAGACAAGGAAAATATTGCTGTAAATGCAATAAGAAAGATAGAGAATGAAAGTCACATACCTGGATTAACAGATAGAATGAAATTATATCTAGAAGAAATTACTGGTGTGAAGATATCATTGAATGAAGGTGATTATAATGGATTACAATAAACGATTAGACGGCAGAGACTTCGATGAGTTAAGACCTATGGAAGCGAAAGCTGGAGTAATTAAGAAAGCAGATGGTTCAGCATATTTCAGGATGGGTAAAACTGTAGCATATGCGGCAGTATATGGTCCTCGTGAAATGTTCCCTAAATTCTTACAGAATCCAAAGAAAGGCGTATTAAGATGTAATTATAACATGTTGCCATTCAGCGGAGCTGGTGGAGACAGAGTAAAACCTGGTCCAAGTAGAAGAAGTAAAGAAATTTCTGCAGTAACAGAAAAAGCATTATCAGCAGTTATTGATTTAAGCGATTCACCAAACGCAGTTGTTGATGTATATATAGAATTACCTCAAACTGATGCTGGTTCAAGATGTTGTGGAATTAACGCTGCAGCAATTGCATTAGCAGATGCAGGTATTCCGATGAGAGACATTGTAGCAGCTGTAGCTGTTGGTCATGCAGGTAATAGAATAGTTGTAGACTTAGATTATGAAGAAGAGCACTTACCAGATTACTTAGAGGGTTTGGATGAAAAAGATGTTGCAGATATTCCTGTAGCAATCGTTCCAAGTACTGGCGAGATATCATTACTACAAATGGACGGAATAGTCGATAAGGCAGTTCTTATAAAAGCATTACACAAAGCAAAAGATGCAGCATTAAAAGTTAATGAAGTACAACGTGCAGCTTTAAGAGAAAAGTTTGTTGCACATGCTAATGATGATGATAACGGCGCATTCGACGATAATTAATTATAATTGAGACAAAAAATTACGAGGAATAAAAATGATGATTGATCAAGAAGCAAAAAGACATTTAACTGACTCACTTGCTAAAGGCGTAAGATACGATGGTAGAAAGAAAGATGAGTTCAGACAAATAGAAATAAAGACTGGTTTTATTGTTACAGCAGAAGGAAGCGCACATGTTAAGTGTGGTGAAACTGAAGTAATCGCTGGCGTTAAGATGTCAGTAGAGAAACCGTATAACGACACTCCTGATTCAGGAATATTAATGGTTGGTGCAGAATTATTGCCAATAAGTAATCCAAAGTATGAAGGTGGACCACCAGGCGCAGATGCAATAGAAATTGCAAGAGTAATTGATAGGGGCATCAGAGAGAGTAAGTCACTCGACAATCAAAGATTATGCATCAGAGCTGGTGAAAAAGTATGGACTATAAATGTTGATATTTCTCCATTAAACGATGATGGTAATTTAATTGATGTTGGTTCAATGGCTGCAGTTGCAGCAATATTAAATGCTAGATTCCCTGCATTTAACGATGATAAGGTTGACTTCAAGAAAAAGACAGATGAAGCAATTCCTATGACTAGAGTACCGATAGCAATAACTGTTCTTCGAATAGGAGATGACTTTATAGTTGATCCGACAGAATTAGAGGAACAAGCACTTGATGCAAGACTTACAGTAACTACAATTGACGACGATAGATTATGTAGCATACAGAAAGGCGGACCAGGCACATTATCAATTGCAGAAATTGAGAAAATGATTGATTTAGCCATACATAAGGGTAGAGAAATAAGAAAACTTATAAAACAGGAATAAGCTCTAATACTTATTCCAATATTTTTCCTACTCGGGAATATATCAAAGTACAATATATATAGGTGATATTTATGGTTGAATTGAAACTTGATCCAAACAAACTTACAAAATACGAGAAAGCAAGATTAATAGGAGCAAGAAGCCTGCAAATATCTATGGGTGCACCAATAATGCTTAAAATGAACCCAAAGAAATTTGAAGAGCTACATTACGATCCTTTAGAGATTGCAAAACAAGAATTTATTGAAGGCGTTATTCCAATAGAAGTAGTTCGTACTGTTGTAGGTCAAAAAGAAGAAAAAGCAGAGAAAGGAAAGAAGGAATAAGCTTTTTTTTATCTATTATTTTAATTCTAATTTTTTATCAATGTTTCTAGCTATAGGCTTTAGATTATCGAATGTTTTTGTTAAATTGTTCTTTACTAATTCAACTAATTCTTCCATATTATCGACGGCAAGCATATAATAATTCTTCTGGCTAACAACTATTCCTGATTCCATAAGTCTTGTTAAATGATGTATTACTGTTCCTCTTGTTAGAGTTGTTTTATCCGCGATCTCGTCACTCGTTAATTTTTGTTCTCTTCTCAAAGAGTTTATTAGTACTATAAATATTCTAAAACAACTCTTATCTTTATCTCTCTCACTAAATAACCCTAATGATTCTCCTAAGAATTGTAGCTCTTCATTTATGTGGTCTTGAGCTGGCTTTCGCATTCGTATTATAGTAATTCTTGTAAAGCGCATAAATTAACTGATTTACCTGTCTTTAAATATTTGACTAATATTTGATGATGTTTTTTGTGC
>JANNSE010000117.1:0-5278 GCA_031402215.1 Candidatus Woesearchaeota archaeon
GCCGATTGGACTGTGAACTACGTTAAGAATAGAGACTTGACTTTTAGAAAATTGGTTGCTTTTAAAGAACACGCTAAAGATGATTATATTAGTTTTGAGTTTAAAGATAAAACAGTAGCACATTTTATAATTGATAAACTAACAGACAAAATTTCAGATATAGTTAAGGGTCATGATCATAAAGTAATAGTTTGTCCTAACATCGAGGAAAATTTTAAATTCTTAATTAAAAATTGGAAAAAATTATCTGATGTAAAAAATCTGAGCTTTTTGTTTGTTAATTTGAAGATTAACGATAAATGGGTCATTAATCCACACACACATTCTATGATAGCAGATCCTGATAGTATTGAATCAGGTCTTCGAACAATGTTCGATACAGCAAACGGAAAGGTTGCAGAAGTGAAAGTCGGAAAGAAAAAATCATCTATGTTCGAAGAATCCTCGTCAAGCGAAGAGGAAGAAGAAGGAATGGATGAAGAGTAATTATTCTCACAATTTCTTAACATAGCACACTAATCTAATATCTTCCTCTGGATAATATTCTTTCCAGAAAGTCGTCTTTAGATTACAGTATTCTTTAAATCCGTTCTTTAACCAAAACGTGCTGTTAGGATTAAGTTTTGTTCTGAACGAATCTGCATGTATTAATTTGACGTTTTTAGATTTAGCATACTTAAAGAATGCTTTCAATAATTTTGTTCCTACACCCTTTCCTCGAGCTTGCGGAAGAAGATTTATGTGTATATGACCTGAATCTTTTGGTGTTGAGAATTTAGCATCTTCAGACTTTCCTAGTACAACAGTTCCTATCATTTTTACTCTAGACCACCAAAACTTTCTATCTTTATAATGCATAAAAGGAATAACAAATAGGGAGGATAAAGATTTCAAAAAGAATTGAAATATAGACTCATTATGATTCTTATCATCTAAACATCCGAGTAAGTATCCGACGACTTTTCCTTTCTCTTCTGCAACAAAACAACTTTCCGGTTCCTTAGTCAAATAATAATCTATATCCTTATGTATTCTCTTTTGATTTACGACGAATGAGCTTGCAGATTTTCCTAAAAAATATGTTTCAAATTGAATGTGCTCTACTTGAGAACGATCTGATGATTGGTATTTACGGATAAACATAATAAATTTTAAGAGAACTAGAATAAAAAGTTAATTAAAAATAAATTAAAAAATTTACTCGTCTCCTTCTGGAGCGTTTGGTATTGCTTGTCTGTCTATAATCATTATATCACCAATACTCTTTACTAAGTTGTGTGGTATAATAACTCCTTTTGCACTACCAAGAACTTTATTCAAGAATGAATTTTTAGTTGCTCTGACTCTCCAGCCAGTTATCTTTGTATTCTGTATGATTGCTTCTTCTACATCACCAAAGTAATCACCAGTGTTCGTGAAGACTCTCATTTCGTATGTTTCGGAAACTTTTTTCATCTTTAACATTCTAATCACCTACCTATGATTTAACAAATCAAATTTTTTAACTACTCTACAAATAATAATCCTGTTATTTATATAAGTTTCGATTTTAAGACGTCACGATTTAGTGGTTTAAATACGAATGCTAACTCATCGTCAAAATACCCGCATCTAAACTTAGTCATAGGAATGCCTGTTCTCTGACTTAACATGAGAGCATAGAAGTTGGTCTGTGTTGTCGCATATTTCTCTCTGTGGGCATTAGGCTTATAATCCCAAACCCATACTAAACCGTCTTCAATTCTAAGAGCATCTATATGCCCTGTCAAAGCATCAGTAGTATCAAAAAAGTGGCCGTAATCGGGTAATTCGTGCTCTAAAAGCCATATAGGAACTTCAACACCTATTGTGTTATGATCATTCTGGAGCATAAACATTTGAACATTAGTGTGTGCAGTACTAAACCTGTCCTGTTCAAGTCCTTGACGTGCAAGTTGACAAACCTCGTGACCCTTAATCTTAATCAAATCCACATCAAATTTCATTCTTAATTGACTACTTCTAGGTCCTTTAGTGAAATATTCATCAGGACATTCCTTAAGAACTGAATGTAAATAATCATCCATAGAAGATAAACTCTTAGAACATAACTTCTTAGTCTTAGGATCATGTATTCTATAATGATACCACCACCCATGTTTGAATGATTTATGCAGTATAGACTCTTTCGTATTAGGAACCATGTTGTTGAAGGAAAAATTTCAGAATAAAAAGGTTATGAAATGGTGGAAAAAATAATCGGAAATATACAGAATAATAAAATTAGAAATAAAAAATAGAAAAAGGAGTGTTTATCTCTTTCTTCTCTTGCCTAATGCTGCTTCGATCTTTAACTCTTCTCTCTCGATCTTTTCTTCTTCTTTAGCGATATGATTAGTCATCCTTTCGATGTTTTCGTCCATTCTAGCTATTCTTCTCTCTAGTAAGACAAGAACTCTTAAAGAATAAACTATTGCAGCCAACGTACCAACAATAATTGCTAATATTACATTGTCTAAAGCCATTTTACGCACCTCTTTAAAATATGATTATAAGAGAATATCACAAAGGATGTTTATATAGTTTGCGTTTATTTAAATCATAAACAGATTCAACTATATGCCAATCAGTTGCTCGAAACTTAATCCTTTTCTCTTTGCCATCGGAATATCTATAGAGTAACTCTTATCCGACTGACCTAAATCCTCTATGTTTAAGAAAAACCAATCCATTCTATCAAATTTTACAGCAATCCAAGCTTCTGCACCAAACTTGTTTGCAAAGAACACTAATTCATCGACTTCTTTTTTCGTCAAATATTTCTTAGTATCGGCAGTTGCTTTACATTCTATAGCCACGCGACGTAAATTGTTTCCTGCAAGAATGTCTGGACTAGGATATTGTTGACTACCTGATCCTGCACTTCTGATTGCAACCCACCCATTATCATTAAATTTGTGGATTAAATCGCGTTCTGCATTCGAGCCTTTTGCTTTCTTGTTCATTAACATATTAATATAGAATTAAACGCGTTTATAATGTTTGTTAGAAAGAAAATTAAATTAAAAGAAAAATTAAAAATTTATATAATATCTTCTTCAGCTAGAACTACAAAGTCACCGACTGCAATTACTGCTGAGAATGGAACTAAAATGTTTCCTTCCTTTGTTTTTTCTAACTCTAATTTCTCGATGTAAGATGTAGGATTAACTAATATTATGTGTATTAATTCTCCAGTTCTTGCTTCGAAGACTATATCTCCAACTTCACCAAATCTCTTTCCTGATTTAGATATGACCGTTTTTCCAATTAATTGTTTAGAAAATTTCTTATCGTCCGTCATTTTCGGCTCGATCTTGTTTGTTACAGGTTTATTCATCATGTCTGCCATTGTATATCACCTTGAGCATAAACTTCGTCAATATATGAAAATAAGATGACGCAGATATATAAAGTTTACTATTTGAGAAAAGTGATTTACGAAGGCTTTTTAAGCCGTAATTGAGCATCTTTTACTAGCGTTTTCATCGCATCATGATTGTAACAAGTCTCTTTTAGCTGACAACTTTTGCATTTATTTTTATTATCAACGTAATCTGGAGGCTCTAAACCAGTTAAAACAGTGCTTGTTTTAGTTATCAAATCTAAAACTTCCTCACGTAAAAAAGTATTCATTTGTAAAAGCCTCTTTTCAGCACCACGATATTTTATTGCGGCTTCACCAACAGACTTACCAGCATCCTCTAATAAAAGCATATATGCTGCTAATTGTATTTTATGTCCGTCCCACATTCCTTTGTCAGGATATTTTCCAGTCTTTAATTCTACAGGAACATGCAATAAGATATTATTAACATTATGAACCTCTAAGACATCAATTATCCCTGATAAATTCAATTTTGTCGACTTAAAATATTTCTCTGATAAAATCTTTGGAGTTAATTTTTCCCATAGTTCTTTTCCGTAAACGTCATGTTTTTCAATAAATTGTACAACATTAAGTGCATGTTCTTTTGCTTCCTCTTCAAAACTCTCCCAATAATCTTTGAAAATATCAATCATAGAAATATTAAAATCTTTTAACTCAGACTTATATTTTATAATTACATTTCTTAATAACTTAGAATATTGATGACGATATAACTCGAAAATTTCTTGATAGTTTTTAGTATTGATTGAAGAAACTATTTTTTCTTCAGCATTATTTATTGATTCGTGAGTTTCATGCCAAATTTTTCCTTTAACTAACTCTTGTTTCGGCGCTTCCTCGACTAGAAGAACAGAACTAATAAACAATTTTCTTGGACAATAAAGATATGAAGATAGTTGCGTAGCGCTGACCATTATCGACGATAATGAGAACTAATTTATAAATTTTGAGTGCGCGTGTCTAGTGAGAGCGATAATTATTTAAAACATCCTAGCTATAATGATTAAAAGAGGTGTGACGTGAATAAAATATTAACTAGACTTATTAAGGAACACGTAAAAGAAAAGATTAAGTTCCGTAAAAACAATCCTCCAAAAGTAACATATAATCAAATAATCGAACAACATTTACATATTCTAAAAAATTTACAATATAATTCAGGTCTATTCGCTGCTTCAAGTAAAAAAGTCGATACGGGTTACGATAAATCTTGGTTAAGAGATAATTTCTATGAATGTTTAGCATTCGAAGTAATTGGTGATTGGGATACCGTCGAACAAACATACAATGCAATATTAACATTATTTCTAAAACACGAATATAAAATAGACCATGCAATAGATCACAAACCACAATATAAACATGAATATATACATGCACGTTTCCATCCAGAAACATTTGATGAATTTTGGGAAGAATGGGGAAATAAGCAGAACGATAGCATTGGTGCAGTACTATTTAGAATAGGCGAATTAGAATATCATAAAAAAGGTAGCGTAATAAAAAATGAAGATCATATGCGTATAGTAAACAAACTAGTAAAGTATCTTGATTCAATACATTATTGGCACGATGAAGATAATGGCGTGTGGGAAGAAAACGAAGAAGTTCATGCATCCAGCGTCGGAGCATGTGTGGCCGGATTAAAAAGTGTAAAAAGAGTTCCAGGAGTAGACGTACCACAAGACTTGATTGATAAAGGTATGGAGACACTTAAAAAATTATTACCAAGAGAATCAAAAACAAAATTCGTTGATTTAGCATTGCTTTCGCTGATATATCCTTATAATGTCGTTACAAAAAAGCAACGCGAAGAAATATTAGATAATGTAGAATATTTGCTTCTGAGAGAAAGAGGAGTAATAAGAT
>JANNSE010000118.1:0-12010 GCA_031402215.1 Candidatus Woesearchaeota archaeon
TCCTCTTAACGGGTTTAGTGGAGTGATTTAGTAGAATACTAACACATCGGAGAGGTGTGTAATGTTATTTGGTAGTCCTGATAGTTCTTACGATGTAATTAAGGAAGGAGAGGACACAGTTCTCAGAATTGATTATGAGAATGCTCTAGAAGTTCCAAGTCTTGAAGATTCTGAACAATGTATGGCTGATACTATCAGCAAATTGGTTGCTAATAGGAATGTTACTAAAATTATCTTCTCACAAAAACGTGATTACGAGTACGACTACTCGCAAACAAAAATACTGGCTGAATTTTCTAAAGTGTATTCAAACATGTTGAAACATAAAGAAATATTTAATTATAGATCCATGGGTTTAGATGGTCAGCAACAGACAATTGTAACAGTTGCGACACAAAAATATGCTGAATTACAAAATGTAATATTTAATTTAATAAAAAAAGATCCTATAGGCGGATATGTTGAATTAAAGAGACTTCTTAGAAGAGAAAAAATCGAGTTAGATAAAAGTGTAGACGATTCATACACTGCGATGTTAGAGAGATTTATGTTAGTTCTTTCTCATGTTCTAAAAGCGTTAGAATCGACTAAACTCATAGAGATGGCAATGACGCACATAAGTGGAATGCAACTCGGTGATAGAGCAATATATCGTAGGATATTCACTCCAAACATCAAGCCAGATTTTATGTTCACAAAAATTATGGCTTCATATCCTAAGAATGCAACAGAGGCTGATAGTTATAGTGTAAGAAATTCAGATGTAATAATATTCAAGTTACAACACAACGTACAAAATTTGTATCACATAACTCCTCCGGAATTTAAACTGCCCGAAGAGAAATATGAAATTCTAGATTTAGCAAGAAAAATTATGGCAGAACATCAACCAGAGAGACAAGAATTTGTTGATCCTGCAAGAATGAGAGAAGTATTCACTAACATCGGTAGAGATTTAATTGAAGAATTGATTGAATACAAGAATATTAAACTTAAACGTGCAGAAGTTGAAGAGTTAGCAAAAATACTTGTAAGATACACTGTAGGATTTGGAGTAATCGAAGCATTGCTCGAAGACGATAAGATTCAAGATATTACTATTAATAGTCCAATGGGTCAAGTTCCCATATTCCTCGTGCATCAAGATTACGATTATTGTAGAACAAATCTTGTTCCAACAATTAGAGATGCAGATTCTTGGGCATCAAAACTTAGAATGATTTCTGGTAGACCATTAGACGAAGCAAATCCCATACTTGACACTGAAATAGAAATTCCAGGTACTGCCAATGCGAGGGTCGGCGTAATTAGTCCTCCACTAAACCCGACAGGACTAGCGTATGCATTTAGAAGACACAGAGATAAACCGTGGACCTTCGCATTGTTTGTTAAGAATGGAATGATGAATGCTCAAGCAGCAGGATTAATGTCTTTCTTAGTCGATGGTTCTAGAACAATGCTTGTAGCAGGTACTAGAAGTTCTGGTAAATCTTCATTATTGGGTGCAGTAATGGTCGAGATAATGAGAAAGTATAGAATGATTACTATAGAGGATACATTAGAATTACCTTCTGATTCATTGAGAAAGTTAGGATATAATATTCAACAAATGAAAGTAGGAAGCGCACTTTCCAAAGGTTCCAGTGAAGTTTCTGCGGAAGACGGAATTAGAACAACATTAAGACTTGGAGATTCATGTTTATTCGTTGGTGAGGTTAGAAGTACAGAAGCAAAATCTCTATACGAAGCTATGAGAGTTGGTGCACTTGCAAATGTTGTTGCAGGTACAATTCACGGTGATAGTCCATATGGTGTATACGATAGAGTTGTAAATGATTTAGGCGTACCAAAAACAAGTTTCAAAGCTACTGATATTATTATTGTTGCCAATCCAATAAAATCTGCAGATGGTTTACATAGATGGCGTAGAGTTACTCAAATAACTGAAGTAAGAAAGAAATGGGAAAATGATCCAATACTTGAAAAAGGATTTGTGGATTTAATGAAGTATAATTCCAAAACTGATTCATTAGATGTGTCAGATGATTTAATCAATCAAGATAGTGAGATAATAAAAGCAATCGCTGAAAATGTTAAAGAGTGGAGTGGAAATTGGGATGCAGTTTGGGACAACATAATGTTAAGAACTAAAAACTTCGAGACAATAGTTGATTATTCGAAGAAATTAAATGCTCCAGGAATACTTGAGGCACAATTTATAGTAGAGTCAAACGATCAATTCCATAAGTTGACTGATAAAGTTAAAGAAGAAATTGGTGTCATGGATCCAAAGAGAATATTTTTCGAATGGAATGAATGGTTAAAGAAAGCATCTAAAGACTATGCTTTAAGACATCCACATACTGTCGGAAAGTAATCAAATAATTGAATTATTTGTGAATTATTTTTTAAGTTGTAAAAAAGAGGTTGAGTGTGAGTAAATTTAATCCTGAGGATGTAAAGAATTTTGAACTTCGATATAAAGAGAAGATTAAGAAAGAGTTAGGAAGTCTTAAGGGAAATTCATCTTCTTCATCATCAGGCGGGTCAAAGACAGAAAGTAGGCAGTATCAGGAATTCAAGAAACAGTGGATGCCAAAAAACATGACTCTTTACGAGAAGGCGTGTGAATTCTCAGAGAAAGTATTGAAGGTAGAACCTGATGCTAAGGAAGCAGCTCAGATAAAAGAAGCAATAGAGGTATGTCATTTGAATGTTACGCCCGCAGGTGTAAAGAGTTTCTCTTTTGTTGGTCCATTAGCATTAATAGTTTCTGTAGCATTATTAAGTTTCTTACCTATGTTAATTAATCCTGAATTCGATCCTTCTTCATCAATGTTCTTTGTAATATTTGCCGTTGTAATCGGTATGATATTATATGTTCCGTTAGGTAGTTTACCTCAATTCTTAGCTAGCAATTGGCGTATGAAAGCAAGCAATCAGATGGTATTGGCCGTATTCTATATTGTAACATACATGAGACATACCAGTAATCTAGAAAACGCTATTGATTTTGCTGCAGAGCATCTTCCTCCACCATTAAGTATGGATTTAAAGAAAATTATTTGGAATGTTGAGACACAAAAATATAGAAATACTAAAGAGAGTTTAGATGCATACTTGGAAACATGGAAAAAAGATAGCATGGAATTTGTTGAAGCTATACATTTAATTGAATCATCATTATATGAAAATTCCGAATCTAGAAGATTAAATTCTCTAGAGAAATCTTTGAGTTTAATATTGGATGAAACTTATGAAAAGATGTTGCATTATGCCCATAATCTTCAAGGACCATTGACTATGCTTAATATGCTTGGAATTGTATTGCCAATATTAGGTTTAGTTATTCTTCCTCTTGTTGTTAGTTTTATGGAAGGTGTAAAATGGTATCATTTGTTTGCGTTGTACAATGTTGCATTACCTCTTGGAGTATTATATTTAAGTCGTTCTATACTGCGTACAAGGCCTACAGGATATGGTGATACAGATGTTTCTGAGTCTAATCCTGAAATGAAGAAACACAAAAATATTCTATTAAACTTTGGTGGTAAAGAATATCAGTTACATCCAGGATTCATAGGCGCGATGGTATTTATAGTATTTTTTATGATAGGATTTAGTCCATTAATAATGCATGCAATAGTTCCCGATATGGATGTGGCTGTGACTGAAGAGTATGGGATAGAATTTATTTCTAGTCCCACGGATTGTAAAACGTATGTCGCTCCAGAGACCATATACAAATTCTATTTAGGAGGATATAAGTGTAATAAGACTGGAGAAGTTGTCGGACCCTTTGGCTTAGGCGCAGCTCTATTGAGTTTATTTGTTCCGCTAGCGTTCGGAATGGGTTTCGGATTATACTTTAAATTGCGTTCAGAAAATGTAATTAAAATTAGAAACGAATCAAAAAAATTAGAGGCAGAATTTGCGGGAGCATTGTTCCAACTTGGTAACAGGATAGGTGATGGATTGCCTGTAGAAATTGCTTTCTCTAAAGTGGCTGACGTAATGAGTGGAACAGTAAGTGGAAAGTTTTTCGAAGTAGTAAGTGTAAATATTACTAAGCTAGGAATGAGTGTTGAAGATGCTATATTCGATAAAAAACGTGGCGCATTAGTTTATTATCCTAGTAGTCTTATTGAAAGTTCCATGAAAGTATTAGTGGAATCTAGTAAGAAAGGTCCTCTAGTTGCTTCGCAAGCACTGATTAATGTTTCTGAATATATTAAACAAATTCATCGTGTTGATGAAAGATTAAAAGATTTAATGGCCGATACAATAAGCAGTTTACAATCACAAATATCGTTCTTAACTCCAGCAATTTCTGGAATTGTAATTGGTATAACTTCAATGATTACTGGAATAATTGGAAATCTAGCCGATAATATGAAGAGATTGAGTGCGAATTCTGCTGGAGATGGCGCAGGAGCAGGCACGGGAATGGGTATAGATGTTGCTGACTTCTTCGGTCTTGGTATTCCTACATTCTATTTCCAAGTTATAGTAGGAATATATGTAGTTCAAATAATCTATATAATGACCGTATTGGTTAATGGAATACAAGATGGTTCTGATAGTCTTGCAGAGAGATATATGTTAGGAAACAATCTCGTCAGAAGCACAGTGTTGTATTTCTTCATCGCACTGATTGTAATGTTAATATTCAACGTTATTGCTTCTGTAGTCACAGGCGGATTTAGTACTCCGACGTAAAATTAAGTAGAACTCTAATACTAAGAAATTTATATCTAGAAAACAGTTAAATAAAAAATAATAAAAAACTTATTTATTCTTTGTATATATCGACTTGCAGTGTAAGCAAGGCTTATGATCTTTAGAACATCTATGAGTACAGCAACCTAAGTGCACGAAACCCTTGTGGTGGTCACATAGAAGTACTTGATCCGGACTCTTTTCAAAGTCTCCTGTACAAATTTTACAATTATCCATTTTTCCTCACCTTCTTTTTTAAAATACAACGTTAATACACGATTCTAGACATATCTATATTTAAAGTTTACGATACAGAAGAATGAGGGATACGTACCATGATGTGTGTTATAATCCCTTAATTTGTGTCTAACCGGCCACTTTATATGCTTGAGTTGTATTCTTATAGAAACTCACTTTTTACGAGTCTATTATTGAGAAATTTATGACATCAACAACAAAAACATTAAAGAAAGACACTATTACACGTTGTATACATTGTAATAAGATAATAACTACTGCCCACGTGTTGGGATTTTCTCTTATATGTCCATATTGTAAAAGACCTTATGCTTAATTGTTTCTTTGTGAATTTACGCTAAACATAATTAGTGCTAGTTGATTATAACTTTATAATATTAAATAAGAAATTATAACATAACAACCAAAGAGAATTAGTAGTGTACCTATTACAATACTTGTTGTTGCACCCTGTTTAACTTCTCTAGTATTTCCTGTCACATTGTAGCTGTAAAATCTAGTTACTTTAAGTTTAGATGAAATTAATCCCATATAAATCAAAGCGAAACCAATTACTAATAATGGTATACTTCTAATTATCTTATTTTGAGAATAAAAGGAAAAAAATGAAACGAATATAAATGCAATAACTACATACGCATGATACGTCCATATTTTCTTTCTTTGTTCCCAATCAATACCTTTATTTTTTGGCGTAATATCTTCGACTAAGTTCATTACTTTTTCTATAGGAGATTGGTTTAAAAGTTTTGTTTTTTTAGAATAGACAAGACCATAAACTGAATAATTAAGACAGTTAGAAAAGTTTATGGGACGACTGAGATTTGAACTCAGGACATCTACGGCTTCAGCGTAGCGCTCTCCCAGGCTGAGCTATCGTCCCATATTGCCTAGAATAAAAAGATTAATTGTTCATTTAAATAGGTTATGATTTCATAAGGTAAATTTACTTATACAAAACTTTACTATTTTTTGTCTGCATTATTTTTATAATCTTATCTACAGTCATAGTTTTGAATATAGGACAAGTCTTTTTCTCGAAATTGATTAATTCCTGTATTCTTTTTCTATCCGTTATCTCGACGCCAACAAATATGTGGTCTGGATATGTATTACAAAAGTCTGGTCGACTCATGTCCCAAGCGCTACAATAATACTTACCGCCTTTTTTCTCCAATCTAGAACAAGTTTTTTTCAACGTAATAGTTTTTATGTCTGTTCCGTCGCTAAATACGAATGGTGTATCTTCTGCAACTACTTCTTTATCGTTCATCCACATGAATCTTATCGCCATATCAAGATTGTCCGACCATGAGAATGTTTTACAACATTTAGCGCATGTTTGACAGATTTCTGAAGTAGCTAATTTTGATTTATTTCCAATGCTTACCATTTATTCCTCTTTATTTTATCTATCTAGTCATCCATTCTACTTCTTCTTTCTCGAGTTTAAAATGTTCCGCATTCTTCTCAACGAATTTCTTGTCAGAATTTTTGAATATCATTCGAATATATTGCATATTCTTTATTGCTTCTTTTGTTGATGTGTGTGTCTTATCGGCAATCTTTTCAGCAATTGCCTTACGCTTAGCGTTTTTCTGATTTGCAATCCATATTTTTAATATTCTATCGGATGGTTTATACTGAATAAATTCAGGATTTTTTTCTGTCTTAGAAATTGCAATTCCTACACTTAATAGATTATAGATGTAAACATAATATCTATAATATTGCCATCTTCTTATTCTTCCGAAATAAACATCAGCCAAAGATAAATTTTCGTATGCATTTGCAATATCTTCTGCTTTAGTATACTCTTTAGGCACATTTTCATCTAACCATAAAAATATTTTATCAATATCTTCTTCAACTTTATCGTATGCGTTTATTGCTATATCTGGATTTGTTGTCTTGAATACCTTTAATAGTGCATTTATGATTGTTTCTCCACGTTCTCTGTCTGATGTTTCTTCGACGTCTTTACGTGTAATTTTTTTCTTAATAATGCTAACATTCTCTAAATCAGTTAATGCGGCTCTCAAGTCTCCTTGCGATACTCTTGCAAGATGCGAGATAGCGTCTTCATCGAACGTTATTCCTTCCTTTTCACAAATTTTCTTTAAGTATGCTGCTTGCTCTAAAGATGATATTGCTTTGTACTCTATCATTATAGAATTTTTTCTTATATCGTTGAATTTTTGTTCCCACGGATCATTTGTGGTTAGAATAATTGGAAATGGTGACATATCGATTAATTTTACAATTGTCGTAAGTGCTCCTCTATCGTTTGTTCCTGATAATCCGTCTATTTCATCTATCAGAATTAATTTTCCTTTACCGAACAATGATTGTTGTTGTATTGCTGGTAATATCATTGTCTCAAGACCTGCTGTGTTTCTAACGTCAGAAGCATTAACTTCAATTATCTCTAAATCTAACTCATTTGCTAATGCATGCATTGTTGATGTTTTTCCAGTTCCAGAAGGCCCGTATACAAGTAATGCCTTTCGAACTTTCCTAGAACTATATTCAGAAATCTTATCTTTAACTTCCTTCAAAGCCTTATCTTGACCAATTACATCTTTAGTAGTTTTTGGCTTATACTTATGTGTGAACGGCATAAAATTAGGATAGAAACCGTTTTTATAAATTTGATGACTTCCTTTATCCTTTTAACCACGGTATGAGTACACTTGTAGATTTTTTGTATTCTTTGTACTCTTTTTTCTTACCAAACATTTCATCACTTTTTTTCTCAAGTAATGGTATGCCAGAAAAGAACAATAATGTTACTATAATACTTATTGGACTAATTATTGCCATCCATGTCCAAGCACTCAAAATAGGAATGACATATACAAATACCCCTATCCAGCATAATATTTCTCCGAAATAGTTAGGATGTCTACTGTAATTCCATAAGCCAGTTTCAATCCATTTACCTTTATTTTTAGGATTATTTCTAAACTTGAATTTTTGCTGATCTGCAACACTTTCAGTAATAAATCCTATTGCCCAAATAAAGAATCCGACCACGCTAAAAATTGTCAGCGTATTTATCATTGGTGTGCTCATAAAAAATATTATAGGCAACATTATCACAAATATTGCTATTGATTGAAACGTCCAAAACTTTGCGAATTTCCAAAAGTTTTCTCTTATCCCATTAAATCTTTCATCTTTCTTAGTTTTTAATATTCTATAGAATAAATATCCTGCAAGTCTTAATCCCCAGAATGTAATCATAATTGCTAGAATTATGTTAGGCAATGTAAACATCTTGTAATATATTAAAAGTATCCATGATAGTATTACGAAAGTTATTCCGTAAGCTAAATCAGTAACTTTATCTGTCTTAAATGTAGATGCAAATATAAAAAACAATATCTGAATTCCAAAGATAATCAATAAAGACCACAATAGTACGCTAATCATTTTACACCTCGAATTTTTTGCAAAAATCCAGTAAAGGCAGTCAAGGACAACATAAAGTTGTCCGAACTACTTCGTTATATCTACTCTCCAATAATTTTAATCAATATTCTCTTATTTCTTTGTCCGTCGAATTCTCCATAGAATATAGATTCCCAAGGACCAAAGTCCGGTTTACCGTTTGTGATTGCGATAACAACTTCTCTACCCATAATAGTTCTCTTCAAATGTGCATCAGCATTTGTTTCTCCAGTCCTATGATGTCTATAGTTTGGATCTTCAGGAGCTAATGCCTCGAGCCAAGTCATGAAATCTTCATGTAATCCGGATTCATTATCATTAATAAAAACAGAAGATGTGATATGCATTGCATTAACAAGACAGATGCCTTCTTTAACTCGCGACTCTTCAATTGCATCTTCGACTAATTCCGTAATATTAACTAATTCTTTTTGCTTCTTAGTATTTATCATCAAATATTTAGTGTATGCATTCATTTTACTCCTAAAAGCATACATAATGCATCAGTATTTATATTTTTACTGTATGTTCTCTAAATATTCTTTTTTAGTCTTGTATCCATATTGATGGGCAAGTTTCTCTATGGCTTTATCAGTATTTGATCCATACTGCGCTGCTTTCTTTGGTCTTTCAGAATATTTGCCTAAATATGGCTCTGCAGCTTTTCGTAATATCATTTTTGCGCCATTCTTGTTGATTTTGTATTCTATTGGTATCTTCAACGCATATTTTACTAATTCTTCATCTAAAAATGGTGTGCTAAATTTAAATTTCAATGCCTTAGGAATTGCAGAATCTCTTATCAGATCTCTTTGATGCATTTGTAATAATCCGTTGAAACATTCATCGTTGCTAGGATTTAATTTATGTCTCTCGTATCCTGCAAATATTTCTTCGGAACCAAGACCTGAGAAGAATACTTTCTCTTTCTTTGATATAGAATGTGCAGCAACTTCAACTGCTCCAACACCGACGTTTACTACGGTGTTAGCTTCTACTGGTTGTAATATTTTAGACGTTTTTTCTATTATTGCTTCTATCTCTCTATAATTAAATATTTTTACTTTTAATTCATCTTTTTTTAATTTAAGATGCTTAGCAACTTGTTTAGCATATAATGTATCTTCCGGATTTCTAAATTGTCCGTCCTGAAAACCTATTGTGTAACACGTGAAATTTATTTTAGCCTTTTTGCATACTGCGGCAATATAACTTGAGTCTAAACCGCCTGAGAAACATATTCCGACATTGTCTAAACCTTCAACTCTCTCTAGAATTGCTTTATCAAGTAATCTTCGAACTTCAAGAACGATTTTTGATTGAGAATTTTTTAATTCCGAGTCGGACTTAAAACTATTGATGTTTTTAATCCACTCTTTTTCTGAAATTAGTTCTCCTTTCTTGACGAAGAATTCTTGTTTCATTCTAGTTTTTTGAATACATTATTTCGTTATTGTAGCTTATCGTTGCACAGATATATTTATCACTATTGCCTTTTCTTATTGCCTTAATTATAAATTCTTTATTTAAAACGGGAAAGTCAAATACCATTCTGGCTTCTAAACTATCGTTCGTGAAAATAATTGTAGATTTATTGAATTGACATGTTTCATTTTCAGTCATTTTTAGAGGGAAATACTTTGGATGCGCAATTTTTAATTTATTCTTTGATGATCCATTTTTTATTGAATATGTCGCATTTTGGAAAAATTCAGATATGGTTATATATGCTTCTGAGTCTGTTAACTGCGGAATTGGTTCTCCGTCGTTATGGCGGCAAATTACATCTACACCGTGAGCTATTGCTTTTGTTTGTATATCTTGTTTTATGTCTATCTTTTTCATGGATTTGGGTATATTTGTTCTCTTATAAAATTTACGGAATTGGGTTAGGCTCGTATCGGAGCAAGCGAATAGGGATAATAAAACTTTATAAACTCTTATTTATTCTCGTGTAATATTATTTCTTCACTAGACATTCACCCGTAGCGCTTTTAAATTCCCTCTGATTTCTCATACTGCTCCGTTCGATGTTCTTACCTTAGTGGAGAACATCTCCGGAGGTATCGTATGGAAGAAATCAACATTTGGGAATTAGGAAGCAGGATAAATGTGCGAGTAGATGGAGAATTCTATTCTACGATTAAGTCAATGATTAAATCTAGATACCGTTCTTTAGAGAAATTTTATGAAGAGTTTAAGAAACAACATGACCTTTCCTTCTCTGTTCTTAAAGATAGATTAAAACCTAATTATCCGTATTTTGTAAATTTAGATATTTACATAAATATTTGTAAGATTCTAAATATTTCTTTAGAAGAGATGCAGGCGCATATAGTTGCATATAAAACGAGAGGAGGATTAAATTATATTGAAAAGCCCATTCTTCCAATTAAAATTACTCCTATATTTGATATGCTTATCGCTCATCATATTGGTGATGGTTGTTTATTGAATAGTCACGGAAATAGAAAAGACTATTTTGCATATACTCAATATGATTCTTTCTATAGAACTATTTATATCAGAAAAGTAGAGTCTTTATTTGGAAAAATTGTGTATAAGAAAGATTATATCCCTACCGCTATTCATGTTTATGCTCCGGTTGTAGCATCCGAATTGATGTATAATTATTATAACTTAAATCGTCGTAGTTTTATATCTGAAACTGCAAGAATTCCAGAACAAATTTTTCAAAAGAATTGGAAATACAAACTCGCCTTCTTAATCGGAATGATTATTGATGAAGGACACATAGATTCGTGTTTGGTGATTATAAGAGTAAAAAACGTTAACTTAATCAGAGACTTATCAAGATTATGCATGGATTTAGACTATAAACATTCTGTAAAGATTGAAACTAATGGTTATGCTTGCCTCTACATTTTATCTTCGAGTTTAGGTAAATTTTATAAAGACTATCTTGTTCTTCTTAGTGAGTATCCTGAAGTGGATTTAGGATATAAAGGTTCAAAACTCAAAGAGTTCATAGATAGAATTGATAAACCAAAAAATTACCGGGCAGGAAACTCCACTGTAATATTGCAATTATTATCTAAAGAACCTTTAACTGTAAATGAACTTGCCACACGTCTTAGAATGACTAGACAAGGAGCAAGATATTTAATTCATAAATTAGAAAAAGAAAACAAAGTCGAAGTAAAATCTATTGTTAAATTTGCGAATTGGAAATACGGAGTGAAATAATGCTTATCGGAATTTGTGGCAAGGCCAACGTTGGAAAATCTACATTCTTTAAAGCAGCTACTTTGATGGATGTTCTTATAGCTAATTATCCTTTCGCAACAATCAAGCCAAATCACGGCGTAGGATTTGTAAAAATAGATTGTACTGACACATTCTTTAACACTCAATGTAACCCTAGAGAAGGATTCTGTATTAATCACAAGAGATTTGTTCCAGTTGATGTAATTGATGTTGCAGGATTAGTTCCTGGGGCACACGAAGGTAAAGGATTAGGAAATCAACTTCTAGACGATCTTAGACAAGCTCATGCTTTAATTCATGTCGTAGATTTTGCTGGCACAACAAATGAGCGTGGCGAACCAACAGCTCCGGG
>JANNSE010000119.1:0-2728 GCA_031402215.1 Candidatus Woesearchaeota archaeon
AAAAAACTTATGACAAAATTAATTGGTCTAAAGGGGGCAGATGGTTTATGTTTATTGGAGCAGCAACTCCAGTCCCATACATACCTTATTTGACTGGAACATGGAATTTTGGTTTAAAAGATACAATATTATATGCTGCCGTTCCAAGAACTATACGACTTGTACTAGTATTATTATTAACACACTATTTCGGTGTAGAATTATTACACATAACACTTGCAAGCTAAATTATGAGGTGGAAACATGACTGGATATACTGGAGATATTGAAAAAGAAACTTTAAAGAATAATTATTTTAGAAAAGTATTATTCACAGGCAAACATGCACAATTAGTTGTAATGTGCCTACAACCAGGAACCGAGATACCAAATGAGATACATCCGCACGTTGATCAATTCTTCCGTATAGAAGAAGGCAATGCAAAATTCATCTTCAAAAACGGTAAGGAAACGCATTCAATTGGAAATGGTGGAGCAATAATAGTTCCTGCTGGAACATTCCATGAAGTAAAGAATGCGTCAAAGACAAAGAAGTTGAAGTTGTACACTATCTATAGTCCTCCAAATCATCCTCCTGGCACAATACATAAAACATTTGCAGATGCAGAGAAGGCAGAGGAAGAAGAGCATCATAAGTAATTCTGTTTGTACACACGGGGGTGTAAAATGAAAAATAAACTAGTATTAGTAATTGTACTTATTGGGTTAATATTCGTCGCCACAGCATGTATGGCTAAAAGCATTGCTGATGTTAAGAATCCTGACTTAGTCGGGAAAAAAGTTAGTGTACGAGGCGAAGTTACAGCAACAATTAAACTTGGAAGCATTTCTGGATATACGTTAAAGGATGAAACAGGCACAATAAGCGTATCTTCAGAGAGTCTTCCAAAAGAAGGAGATACTATGACTGTTAGTGGTACGCTAGTAAAAGATATTATATTGGGCTACTACATTAAAGTCAATTAATTTTATTTTATTTTTCTTAGTATATTTAGTATACTTACATAAGCTTTAAAAATAGAATTTCTATCCATAAATAATGAGTGAGTCAGAGACTAAGGAATTGGTGTTTGAGAAGGATTTGTTCGGAGCCAAGATAGTCATAAAACTCTACGATGTTGATGAAATGATAGCTTCAGAAGTACTAGAAGACGTGTATGCTGAGGCTTTGAGACTACAAAAGATATTCAATTTTTATGATAAAGAAAGCGAGCTATCAAAATTAAATGAATCGCGTAGCGCATATGTTTCTGAAGAATTATACGAAGTAGTATCAAGAGCTATTGAGCTGTGTAAGCATACAAATGGCGAGTATGATATAACACTTGGAAAGAAATTCTTGGAGAGAAAGGGTAAACAACAATCTGATGTTCAATCCGAAGTTAAATGTTCATACAAAGATGTATTGTTAAACGAGAATATGATTACGTTAACTCATTCTGATATCATGATTGATCTTGGAAGTATTGCTAAAGGATATATCGCTGACAAAATTGCAGAATTCTTACAATCATACGGCGTAGAAGATGGAATGATTGATGCTCGAGGCGATATTGTGTTTTTTGGAACTGAAAAAGAAGTTGGAGTACAACATCCAAGAAAAGACGAGTTAATACACACAATAAGAATTCAAAATAGTGGTGTAGCTACATCAGGAGATTATAAACAGTATATAGGTAATTATTCTAATTCACATGTGTTAAATCAAAAAGACGTTATCTCGGCTACAGTAATCGCTGACTCTCTTACTGATGCAGATGCATACGCCACAATGTTAATGGTATGCAATCCCGAGATTAGAGAACGATTAATAGTTGAAAAAGGATTTCCAGCAATGATAATGGATAATAATTTAAATGTAAAGTATTACAATGGATTTGAAGAATTAATACTACCTGTTAAAGGGGTGAAATTAAGTGAAAACTAAAACTATTCTGGCTTGGCTTGGAATATTTATTATTGGAATAATGCCAATATTCTTATTATTAGCTTTTGGACCAGGAAATTATACTTCTATAAGTCATACATTAGGCCAAGTCTCAGGATTAGTCGGAATGACACTCTTTGCATTAACATTCATATTATCAACAAGAGCAAATTGGATTGAAGACTTATTCGATGGATTAGATAAAGTCTATCCAGTACACGCAGTACTTGGAGCAACAAGCTTTATTCTATTATTATTACACCCATTATTTTTAGTATTAAAGTATATTCCAGAAAACATTAGATTAGCAGCCAAATATTTGTTGCCAGGAGGATTAATAAGTGTAGATTTTGGAATATTCGCATTAGCAGGAATGATATTATTATTAATCATAACGTTATATGGAAAATTAACATATCAAAAATGGAAGTTTAGCCACGAATTTTTAGGAGCATTCTTTATTCTAGCTATCCTACACATTTTCTTAATCAGAAACACTGTCGCAAGAGATAATATATTCGATGGATACTTTGTTTATGCAGCTGTAGTTAGTGTAATTGGATTATCAGGATTCATATATAGTCTCTTACGTAACAAGTTACTCGGAAAAGTATATAGAATAAAGACTTTGAATAAAATCGGTGATTGCTCTGAAATAGTATTAGAACCATTAAACATAGACAATAGTATAACTTTCAATTCAGGTCAATTCGTATTCGTTAAATTTCATAATAAGAGTATTGGAAAAGAAAGTCATCCATTCTCAATAGCTTCCCAATCAGGAAGTGGAGAGTTTAGAAT
>JANNSE010000120.1:0-12670 GCA_031402215.1 Candidatus Woesearchaeota archaeon
GCAGGAGTAGCTCCATACATCAATACAAGTCCAATGATTGTAAGTAAGACTGGTGCAAGATACGCTGGTAATAGATTCTATAAATCAAAAATATTTATCGTTGAAAGATTAATCAATAAATTAATGGTTCCTGGACACAGAGCTAAGAAGCACAAGATTACATCCAGACAATGTACTGGTAAAGGAACAACTACATACAAGCTTGTTGAACAAGCATTCGAAATCATCGAAAAAAAGATGAATAAGAATCCTGTTGAAGTTTTCGTTAAAGCATTAGAAAATGCAGCACCAAGAGAAGAAGTAATCGCAGTTGAATATGGTGGTGCAAGATATCCAAAAGCATTAGAATGCGCTCCACAAAGAAGAGTAGATGTAGCATTGAGACAAATGACTCAAGCAACATACCAAAAATCATTCAATGCAAGAAAGGATGCTGCACAAGCATTAGCTGATGAAATCATGAATGCATACTTATTACAAGCAACTTCAGCAGCAGTTTCTAAGAAATTAGAGCTTGAAAGACAAGCAGACGCTGCAAGATAAAGTTCTTAGTATTTTTTTATTCTTATTTTATTATTAATTCTATTGGTGTTTATTTTTAATAACATTTTTATTCTATAATCCTATTAACTAATTATGCCAACAAAATTCGAAGAAAAAGTCTATGCAATCACGAGAAGAATTCCTAGAGGCAAAACCATAACTTATGGAGAAATTGCTAAAATTCTTAAGTCTAGTCCAAGAGCGGTCGGTCAAGCATTAAAGAAGAATCCTTATGCGCCAATTGTTCCTTGTCATAGGGTAATAAAAAGCGATGGAACATTAGGAGGATTCAACGGAAAAATGAATTCTAAAAAGAAAATCAGGTTATTAAGAGAAGAAGGAGTAATATTCAAAGATGGAAAGGTGAAAACATGAAAAAGATTGCAATGATTATAGGACATAAAGGATATCAAGATACAGAGTTCGGAGTACCATATGAAATTTTTAAATCTCATGGAGCACAAGTTGATGTGTATAGTACAAAAAAAGGAATGGCAACAGGCTCAATAAATAGTTCATTTAACGTCGAACATACACTAAACGAACTAAACGCTAAAGATTATAATGCAATAGTGTTTGTTGGTGGACCTGGAACGTTGCTTGTGAGAAATGATAGTAATTCTGCAAAGATTGCAAAGGACACAATAGCAAACAATAAAGTTTTAGCAGCAATATGTTGGAGTCCTACAGTACTCGCAAAAGCAGGAGTATTGAAAGGCAAGAATGCTACAGTATGGTATGGTCCTGATCCAGAATTTGGAATGATTACGTCGGAATATTTACAAGAACAAGGTGCAAAATATACTGGTCAAGATGTTACAGTTGATGGAAATATTGTAACTGCAAATGGTCCTAAAGTCGCACAACAATATGCAGAAGCTATTTGGAAAAAGATAACTGAGAAGCAGCAAGGACATTAAAATTAAAGAGAATTATAAAAAAGTTTATTTTAATTTGTCTTCTAGAGTTTTAACTTTTTTCAAATTTTTCAGATAAGAATCTGCAAGTTTCATGAAGTTGGAATTCTGCTCGGAATCTCCGTTATAAGAGAAAGTGTGAAAGCGCACATAACCGCCACGAGGCGTAACGAACAATCTCGCATTCTTATTCATAGGCTTAAAATCTACGCCGTCTGGATTATACCTAAAAATACGTTTTGATAATAGATAAGAAAATTGTCTAACATCACTATCTACAATAGGAATATTATATGCTTGGCAAAACGCCTCATATACTTTCAAGTACGCTTCCAGAGGAATATCTTTCGGTCTTTTGCCGTAATCAAAATAGTTAGCATCAGAATACTTCTTATCATAACTCACTTTATCGATACTGGTAGCTTCATCTGGAGAAAGAACACCCATTATATCACCCCAACATAGACGATAACATAGCTAGAGTATTCAACTATATAAAATTTATTATTTAATAAACACTAATAATCACAAAATTAAATTATTTCAAAAGCCAATATAAACTCGTCGAGCCATTATCCAAAATAATATTCTTCTTTATTTTTTAACTCTTCCTCAAAGTGCGCAATGTTTTTAGAAACCTTATGCACAAACTCTTCTTTATCTATAGCAAATAGTGGAGATATTTCTACGCGTTTTAAAGAATGAACAACACTAGGAGAAACACCCGAATCGATTAACCAATTCTTAAACAAATCTATTTGCATAGCATTCGTAACTTCAGGACTATCTTCGCCATGAGCATTCTTAATCGGTGCAAATTCCTCTGCACGAACTGTTTCGAAAGCTAAACTCTTTCTAGCATGATGCATGACGTCAAATGCAAATGCTTCAAATTTGTAAGCGTTTGGTTTTTCTGGAGTGATAGTTTGTCCATGTTCATCAATATAAGGAATCTTCTTTAATGCTGCAAAACTGAAATCGACCAAATTGTTGCTAAATATTTTTTCAATAAATTCTACTTCAAGAATGAATATCGCTATGCTTCCTGCTCTAAAATATAATTCCCCTGATTCTTCTCTCTTTTCAGATATGTGTTTCGGAATATTCACATACTCTAATATTCTATGAATATCGCCTGTTTTTACGAATACACCTACTGGTTCATCATGACTTCTTCTAGGGATAACTTTAATACTAAACTCCGAATTGTGTGATAAGTGGAATCCTAAGAATAATGGATCAACTATATTAATCAAAGGATTATCAACATTAAAGTATGATAGATATTTTATTCCATGATGTTCCATGTTTTTTATCATTCCACTTTCAACAAGAGAGGCATATATTCCTGCAGTCCCATTAGGATTACACGATATTTCATATTTATGTTTTAACAACACTTTTCCGTGTTTATCCACAGACGGCATGTCTCCTATTTGTAAAAAGAAATGAACTTTATCCGAGTCTAAATTAAAATAATTGTTTTTCTCAAAAAATTCAATTGTTTGCTTATTATTAGTCACACTAGTCATAATATACCAATGTAATTTTACTCCGTACTTATTTTGTGCAGCAAGTATTCTTTGTGCAAATACTTCAAATAAAGACTTGTGTTTAACAGGAGTTGCAGGATATAATCCTTTTGGACCATCAAATCCTAATCTAGAACCTTGTCCTCCAGCTACAACGAATAATCCTAATTGACCTTTCTTTATTATATCGTTACTCAGGGCAAGGGCTTTATCATGATCAGATGTGTGAGGATATTTGCTCACTAAATCTGGCTTATCTATATTCTCTGGAACTGGTATTTCTCTTGTTTCTAGACATTTATGATATAAATTTATAATAAATTCGTAGTCTATACTCTCAGAACTTTTAAGAAGAAATTCTTTTTTTTCTAAATCCAATTCATTCCAGAACTTAAATACGTGCTCTTGACCGAATGATTTCGCCCGCTGTAATTCATTATTATATCTTTGAGTTAAATCTGACATGATTATAATAAATGTTGAGGCTTTTTATGTTTTATGGAAGTATAAACAAGACTATTGTCTCAATTCTACCTTGTGATTCTCGTTAATTGCGTGTGTTAACTCTTTGCCTTGAGTACTTTGTTTATTTAACTTGATTACAGCATTCTTCCCGCTTTTTACAGTCAATAAATACTCATCGTTAATATAAATATCTGTATCTTTGTCTGCATTTCTACCGTTTAATAAAAATGTTATATTCTTTTTGTCAAATTTAACTTGATACTGCGCAGTCTCGTTTCTTGATGAAGCTTTATCATTAAGTTCTCTAACATCAATGCTCAAACCTAGTTTTTTCTCAATCTGTTCTATCATTACTCCGCCTTTTCCGATTATAATTGGTTTACGCGCAGCAGGAACATACACTATGCATTTTTCGTTTGTTACCATTTCAACTTTTACAAAGTCTGATAATTTTTCGAATTCTTGTTTTACCACTCTTGCCGCAAGTTCTGCTGCAGGACTTATTGCTTTATTCAATTGAACCGGTACAACAATAGTCTCTTCACCATAACTATATATCTCGAATTCTAATTTTCCGGACTCAAAATCATTAACTACAACAATCGGTCTTGCTAAGTCTGCTTCTATCATTCCTGAAGGAACTTTTACTTCTAAACTAACGCTAAAGACTTTTTCTACACCACCGTTTTTTATAAATATTACAGTATCCATGACATGAGGAATTACACCTAGTTCTATTCTTCCAATAAATCTTTGAATTGCATCAATCGGATTTGTTGCGTGCACAATTCCTATCATTCCAACACCAGATAATCTTAAGTCAGAGAATAATTGGAAATCTTCAGTATTTCTCATTTCATCAAATAGAGTATAATCAGGTCTTGATAACAACAATATATCGTGTATTTCTTGATATGTTCCATATGTTATTGCATATTGTGTAACTTCATCTGGAAGCACAAGATCTCTTGGAGCTTCAATAGTCTTTACGACTTTATCTGTTGATAAATAAAATTCTCCTAATGCTTGAGCAAACGTACTCTTACCATGTCCTGGCGCTCCTGCAATTAATATTCCTTCTGCTTGTAGTTCAATTCTTTCACGAAGTTTTTGACTTAAAGGATATTCTGAGAATTTTAACTTCTTTACAGGTCTGACTACAGTAATTTCATATCCGTCAGCAAATGGCGGTCTTGTAATTACTATTCTGAATCGTCCTAATTGTATTATTGTGGAATATTTTCTTTCAATTTCTATGAATGCATCACTACGCATGCCTGTTTCTTCTATAATATCTTTAGCAATAGTTTTCATTGCCTCTTTATCTAGAACTTCTTGTGATATTTCTACATATTCCCAATTTCCCGGCACACCTTTTTTTGCTTTTGGTTTACAATTTTCTTTAAGATGTACACTCATTGTCGTACTATCAAAGTATTTTTCTAGAATTAATGGTTTTGGAGTTGTTTCCAATTTTATTAGTATAACGTCAATACCTTTTGCTTCGGCAGTTAATGCTTGAACTTTATCAACAGTTACTAGTGTAGCCTTTAATTCGTATGCTAGGTTTCTTATTAATGAATCGATGCCACCTTTTCTTGCACGAAGAATATCATCTTCTGAAGGTTTTTCTCCTGCGAATTTTACTAAGAATTTCTTTTCTTTAGATAAGGCTAATAATTTTTTTATTTCATCTAGACCCATGTATCCTATTTCTCTACCAGTATTAGCTTGAGCCTCGAGTTCTGATAATGATGCTTCATGAATTATGATTTCTTTAGGCAATATATCTTCATGTACTATTTTTTTCGATAATATACCCTCTACGAGTACACTAGTATCTGGAACCACTTTATCAATCATCTAATCACCCTTAAATAACACCTAAATATATGAACCGGTCGATTATTTATAAATTTACTCTGTAAATACAGACCCGATGCTTCGACCAACTAGATTAAAGTATAATAGTATTTTCTGCAAGAATGTTGCATTAGATTTTATCATAAAATCTTTTTCTAGAGTATATAATTTTAAATCCTCATCCACATAACTTACAATTATCTTGTAATTATTTTCATTAGGTCTCATTGTGCTACCATCAGATTTTACTGTGAATGCGTGGCCTGTACTCAGTTCCGGAAGCGTCCACTCAGCCTTGGCAGTCTCACTTTTTAACGCAATTTTCAAGTTTTTAGGAGAAGACTTAGATTCCTTATCTAAAGTGAATGAAATATCAAACGTTTCACCGTAATTCACAATTTCAGGGTATTTTAAGTCCATAATGGCTGCTTTTGGTCTATCTAATACTTGAATAGTGGTATAACTAACTTTCGTGAATTCGTTGTTGTAAGCTTTTACAGCGACGTTCTTTAATCCTTCAGAATCAAATTTTTTATTGTATTGTAATTGTATTTTTTGTACAGCTAAACTTCTTACTGTGCACTCATCATCTAAGCAAATGTTTACATTATCAAAACTTTTCTCTCCTTGATTATCTAAAGTACAATCAATACTTATGCTGTCTTCTAAATAAATAACAGCCTCATCAGATACACAATTTAAGTAAATGTATTTGGAATAAGGTCTTGTAGATTCATCTGTTTTGGATGCAATATAATCTTTAAAATAATCATAATCTAGAGATTTGTAATCTTTTCTAGATTGTATAAATGTTGTACTAGTCTCATTGTATGTATTATATACAGTAATTGGTAGAGTGTAAACGAAATTTTTATCTAAATTATTTACTTTCACAATCCAATAAACTGTAGCTGATTGACGGGGTTTTAGTAATACTTGCTTTCTATGTATTGTTTTGTTTAATACGGTTTCTCTAGATTCTTCTACTATTGTAACTCCTTCTGTTTCACCAAGGTATAAATCTGCAACTTGATAATAAGCCTGAGTATTTTCAACATCTACAGTAATCATATTGTATGATCCAAAGCCAACTTCGTTATCATACACTTTAGCCACAAAGTTGTATCTTCCACGTGCATCCTGACCATAATTCGTTACTCTAACATTTATATCGATAGGTCCAGGATTTAATTTAATATTACTACCAAGATAATTATATATTACATTTGAACCTGATGATTCTTCTGATTCCATTAATTTTATGTGTCCTGCATCAATAAATCCATATTGACCATATGTTACATCATAAGGAATCCAACCATATCCAGGATAATATATTTCTGCCCAAGCATGCGGTACCCAGTTGGATCCAAAAATATCATCTAGATTAGTATAGGATTCTCCTGAAACAAATCTTGCAGGTATGCCTGCAGCCCTGTTTAATGAAATGAATAAATTAGTTATTTCATCACATACGCCACGTTTGTTTTGTAATACCCAAGAAGATTTTTGATTAACAGTGCTTGTTAAAGATCCTAAATCATATGCAATATTTTTTCTAACATACTCACCAAAAGCATATTCAATTTCATACAAATCTGTTTTATCTCCTATTAACTCTGAGGCCAGATTCTTTATGTCTGGAGTCACATCAATAATGTCAGTCGGTTCCAAGTAAACATATAAGGAAGTATCTAAATTATTTAATGGAAAAGGTACTGCTGTTTTTATTTCGTCAATAGTGTTTCTAGTCGTAACTTTTGCATCTAGACGTAAATTATACGAGCTCTGTGTAGGATTAGAGTATAAGAAATTTATCGTGTCACCAATAGCTGTTTTTGGTTCTGTTGTTATTCCTGTAACAACTTGCCTAAAATCATTTCTCGGAAAAGACATTAACGACGCGTTGATATATTTGATATTGTAAGAAGCGCTTGTCGGAGAAATTGTAAAAGAATTAGTTATTGTGATAACAGTATCTAGAGTGCTTTTATCATCATAACTAACAGCACATACGAAAGGTATAATTAAAATTAAAATCAATATAGAATATATTATCTTCTTCATGAACATACAACCGCGTGTCGCATTTATATATTTTTATATCTAAACTTACAAAAACATTTATAAAAGATTATCCTGTTCTGTACTATAGGTTGTCCACGCCGGGGTGGCACAACTTGGTACTGCGCCAGATTGCTAAGCACAATGTGCTTTAGATTACTGCGCATTACATACAAAAATCTGGTTTCCGAAAGGGATTGTGGGTTCAAATCCCACCCTCGGCGTTTTTTATTTTTCTAAGAAAACATCAAGATAATATTTATAAACATAGTAAGCACTCTCTAGATATGGTCTATCGCGATAAAAGAGGATTCATAATTCCCTTTGGTGAGGAAAAGAGATATTTTAATGAGGGATTAATGAGTTTGCAAGATGTTCCGTTTTATAGAGGCGCTATTGCAATAGAACAAAGAGATTTAGAAACTTGGGAGAAATTTAAATCCTCTCAAAAACCTATGGTTGCAGATCCGACCATTTTAGGAGATATTATTGCTTCGAGCAATAAACCTAATAATTATTTTAATCTTAATAAAGACGAAAAAACTGCACATGAGAAAACATTGGACTCTATGGCAGACATGCTATTAGGACGGAAAAAATTTTAGAACATACATATCATAAACGTTTTCTTAAACATCAATAGCTTTTTAAATAAATTGTTGTTCTGCTCTACATAGATACTCTGTAGCGGGGTAGAGCAGACAGGAGTGCTCGCAGGGCTCATAACCCTGAGGTCGTTGGTTCAAATCCAACCCCCGCTAGGTTATTCTACGAGTACATTTTATAAACATAAAGAGCCCTGCGAGTATATAAATAATCGTCTCGAATAATACGTAAATTATCCGAACAATCCGGAAAACATCCGAAAATTTTTCAGAAGATTTCTTAAAGAAAAACATCTATCTAAAAATATGAAAATAGACTTATTATCCGATTACCCACTCCGCGGATCCACTCTTGAAAATACTGCTAGAATACTTCTTAGAAGAGCGAAAAAACACAATTTTATATTTTGTTGTAGACATTTTGATTCTGTAGACGAAATAATTCTCAAATATAAACTTGATTGTGTCGATGTTATCAAGATAGTAAATGATTTACGGTGCAATGGTTTACATTCTGATTTGATAGAATTTTATGTCGAAGACAAGATAGATAGAAAAGTATTACAAATTAATTTCTACGATGTTAAATCTAGAATTATTCAATCTCCATTCAAGTATTTCGAGATGTGCGTTTCAGACTACGAATTTATGAAACATATTCAAGAATTAAAGTGTGGTGCACACATAATTTCCATATTATTATTTGAAAATTGGCGCTTTGATTTTGAAATCTATGAATTTAATAATTCTAGAATAAGAGTTTATGATTCATCCCTAAAAAAGACAGTATTCTTCACGTAAGCTAGAATTATCCTTCTTTCTTATCGTCTTTCATTTTATCTACGACTTTTTCGAATGCTGCTATTTGATTGTCTGTTAGTGAACCAAATTTCAGATAGCTAGATTTGATGTTTCTTAAGAATGTGCTCTCTTTATAGAAGTCTTCTGGTATATCAAATAATTTTTTATATTCTGGATGTTTTATCTCCCCGGCTAAAGTACCTTTTTGACAATCATAACATAATACGTACGACGATCTTGATGTTGCTAAGACGTAATTCTTTTTACATTTAACACATTTTTGTTTGAATTGAACTGCCATAGTATTGAAATGAGACTTCTATTTATATACTTTCGCTAGTATGGTAGTAATCTTTATAATTGATCCAATACCTCATATATTATGCATAAGTTTCCCAAAGTTAATGGTAAAGTATTTCTTGCTCCTATGGCCGGAATAAATGATGTTGCATTTAGATTGCTTTGTCATGAGAATGGTGCTGGTGCTGTATATACTGAAATGGCTTCTGCAAATGCTTTGTCCAGAAATCATAAAGCTACAGAATTTATGTTAGAATCAACTTCTAAAGAGAGACCTGTGATTGTTCAATTGTTTGGTCAAAATCCTGATCATTTTGCAAAAGCAGCAAGACTTATCTCCGAGAGACATCATTTTGATGCTATTGATATTAACTTTGGTTGTCCTGCTACTAAGATAATCAAAGAAGGATGTGGTTCTGCATTAATGAATCGTCCTGGTAGAATTGGTGAAATAATCTATAAGACCGTTAATGCTACAAATCTTCCTGTTACAGCTAAACTTCGTGCAGGAATAAATTTTAAGAATATTGTTGCTCCTGGTCTTGCTAAAATTATGGAAGATAATGGTGCCAGTGCTATCGCTATTCATGGTAGAGTTGCAATTCAAGGATATGCTGGAAAGGCAAATTGGCAATACATTAAAGATGTTAAAGATGCAGTAAGTATTCCTGTTATTGGTAATGGTGATGTTGATAGTCCCGAGTCAGCCGCGGCAATGATGAAAGAGACTGGATGCGATTATGTAATGATTGGAAGAGCAGCTCGTGGTAATCCATTATTATTCAAACAATGTAATGATTTTTTGGAGCATAAAAAATATGAAACGTATAGTCCGCATGATCAAATTCAAGCATTCTATAAATATTTAGACCATGCGAAAAAACTTAATGTTAACTTCAAGTATGTTAAAGTTCAAGCCAACTATTTTACTCGAGGAATTAAAAAAGGCTCTGTAATTAGAGAAAAAATTAGTCATACTAACACTATGGAAGAAGTTAGAGAGATATTTGAGAAATTTGTGGATTAAACCTAACTAAACGAGTGCATTAAATTTATTTTATCTAAATCGTTCTTTGAATGTTTCAAAATATGTTATAAGTAAAGGTAATAATATTGGTCCGATAAATATACCTATAATTCCAAACATGACAGCACCACCTATGACACCTACAATTATACTTATCTGACTTACCTTAGCTTTTTCATGCACTATCTTCGCAAGTAAAAGATTGTCAATCAAATTGATAATAAAAAAGCTGTATATAAGCAGACCTATTCCTTTGTATAATACAATATAATTGTGAGTATAGTTACCACTTATAATAAGATATAGTGATGCTGGTAACCATATAATTGATGTTCCGGCTGTCGGAATCAGAGTACAGAATGCTGTAAGAATTCCTAGTATTACTGGGAAAGGAACGCCAAATATCCAAAATCCTATAGTTGCAACGATTCCTTGAATTAATGCAACAAATAATTGTGCATAAACTACTGTATAAGTTACGCTTCCAAATTCTTTAACGAGTCTATTTGTTGTTTTTGTTCTCATCGGAATTATGTAAACTATTTTTTTTAATATGCTCCTCCAATCTTTTAGGATATAGTATGCTAAAATAAATGTAAGGAAAACTCCTGCAATCATAAGCGGTATGCGGAAGATAAATTGTGTTATTTTTTCTTCTATAATGGGTAGAAGTTTCTGCAGTTCTTTATCAAAACCGAATTTTGACAATCGCTCGGAACTGAATTTTTCCGCTTGATTCAGAAGTGCACATACTTTCGAGTCCGCGCTAACACATCCAAAACCGAATATTTCGCCTTTCACGATTTTATTTGATAACGAATCATAGAAATAATATCCTTGTTGTGTAACCTCATATGCTAAGAAAGAGAATGGAATCATTATAATGATGAAGACAATAACTAATGATAAAATTATTGAAGTGACTTTATGTGATATTTTTTTACGTAGTCTACGATACACGGGAAAAGTAATGTATGCTAGAAGGATGCTACTTAGTATAATGGCTATCAGTGGTTTGATAAAATTAAATAATAGAATTAACGCTAATATAAATATAATAAACGGAACCACTTTTTGATAATTATCAGTTTTAGGATTAGTATGAATCACCATTTTATACCCTATTAGATTTTTCTCTAAAAGTTTCAAAATATGTTATAAGTAGAGGTAATAATATTGGGCCAATGAATACTCCTACAATTCCGAACATGATAGCGCCACCTATAACACCAATAATTACTAGTATCTGACTGATTTTAGCTTTTTCATGCACTATTTTCGCAAGTAAGATATTATCAATTGTACTAATTATCAGAAGACCGTATAAAAATAGACCTGCTCCTTTAATCATAATCCAAGGATTATTAGACACATAGCCATTTAAAACCAAAAATAGCGAAACTGGGAACCATATAATTGCCGTTCCAACAATAGGTATCAAAGAACAGAGAGCCAACAAAAGACCTAATAATATTGGTAAAGGAACGCCAAATATCCAAAATCCGATAGCACCCATAACTCCTTGGGCAATTGCAGCAAATAACTGTGCATAAATTACATCATGAGCTGTATTCTTGAAGTCTTTAACAAGCCTATTTGTGGTCTTTGTATTCAATGGAATTATGTAAACTATTTGTTTTAATATGTTCTCCCAATCTTTTAGAACATAATACGCTAAGAAAAATGTAAGGAAAACTTTTGCAATCATAAGCGGTATAGTCAAGATAATTTTCGTCAGTTTTTCTTCTAAAATAGGTAGAAGTTTCTGCAGTTGTTTGTCAAAACCAAACGTCGATAATCGTTCTGCACTGAATGTTTCAATCTTATTAAGAACAGCACATACGTTTGAGTCCGCGCTAGTACATCCGAAACCAAACACTTCTCCTTTCACAATTTTATTGGATAACGAATCATAAAAAGATAATCCCTGTTTTGTAGCTTCGAATGCTAATAGAGAAAAAGGAATTAATATAATAATAAAGATGATAAGTAACGATAAAGTAATTGAAATGAATTTGTGTGATATTTTTTTACTCAATCTCCTATATATTGGAAAAGTTAGATATGCAAGAAGAACACTGCCTAAAAGAATGGCAATCATTGGTCTGATGAGATTAAATAATAGAACTAATGCAAGTATAAATATAATAAATGGAACTACTTTCTGATAATTATCGTTTTTAGGATGAAGGTGATTTGCCATCTTTAATATCCGCGCGTCATTTATTTATGAGAAACTCTTATCTGCATTATAAGACCTATAATAAAGATAATTATTCCTATAGAAAAGAATGCTAATGCAGTACTCCAACCTAAATAGTCTATTAAGAAGAAAAGTAGAGCTAAAATCAGAAATATTAATCCGAAGCTTAATATCAAAAGAGAAGAAATCTTTTTTATTATTCTATTTTCTATTAATAATATTCTATCATCTATATTTTTCATAACTTTTCTTCTTAATAGACTATTTAGTGGCGGGCCTGCCAACCTTGAGTCGCGAGAATGCAGGGTGTGCTTGGTTAAGGAGGTAGTTCCATTCTTCCGGCACGATCA
>JANNSE010000121.1:0-14498 GCA_031402215.1 Candidatus Woesearchaeota archaeon
GATCTTTCATGAAATAAATTACAGGATCGAGTTTTTGTGATAATAACCAAGCTAGTTTTATGAATGCAGTCTCAGTTATTAGCGAAGAATAATTACCAATAATTCCCATAGCAATTAAATAAGTGCCAGGACGATATACATTCATATTTACTGAACCCGCCACAGTTTGTAAACTCATTACTACAGGAATTTTATTAGATAATTCTGTTAAAGTATTCTTTATTTTTGTATGCTCTTGTGTAAATTCATCAATTTCATTTATAGGAAAATGACATAAACCCGTTCCTTCTAAAATCACACCATCAAATCCTTTGAGAAAAGGCTCTATCTCCGACGCATACATATTAGGATGTGAAATTATAATTCCTATTTTCAAGTTTTCATCTAAGAGATGTAAAGTTAATTTTCCTGGACTATTTAATACAGATTCAGGATATTCAGAGATATACTCTATGTTTTTGGTAGTATAATCTATCCTTGCAATAGGAGGAATATTTACTGGTTTAAACGCATCTCTTCTCGATGAATGTAATTTCTTGGCGTTTATACCATTAAGAATTATACATGAATCGTCCGACATATTTTCGTGAAAACAAATGAATACGCCTTTAAGAGTAGTATTGGCTATAAATGCTACTGCACTAATTAAATTCATCGCGGCATCAGAACTTCCTCTATCTGAACTTCTTTGAGCACCAACTATTACAACAGGAATTGATAAATGCTCGAATATAAAACTTAAAGCCGCAGCAGTATAATGTATTGTGTCTGTACCTTGAGTAAGTATTATACCTTTCAAATCTTTATGTTCACGTAATTCTTTTTCTACTTCTTTAGCAATAAGATTAAAGTGTGCAAATCTCATATCATCGCTTGCCATATTTCTAAGCAATCGGCTTTCTACATGTGCTATTTCTTTTATTTCTGGAAATAGACTAGTTAATTCTTCAGGACTAAACTTAGGAGTTACTGCGCCAGTTGAATAATCCACTTTACTTGCAATAGTTCCTCCAGTGTGTAAAATTAAAACTTTAGGAAGACCTGCTCCTTGAGTAATTTCTTTATGAACTTTTTCTGAATGTTGTTCTTTTGCAAGTTCCTCGTGAGACTTAATGTCTTCAATCTTTAGAACCTTATTCTTCTTTATTCCTAGATTGTATCCACTTGATAACTTTAGAACTAAATGCTTATCATCTTCCTTAACTAGAATCCCTTCTAGATGCTCATTCTCAAGTGTTAATTTGACGTGTTTCATGATATTAATATAAGATTATAAAAATAAAAAAATTATCCGTAATAAGTCGGCTTATCTTTCATTTCTTCTGCGCGAGTCTTTCTGAATTGTTCATTGAATTGTTGGTACATTGCTTCAATGTCCTTAGATGCAGATGGTTTGACCTTCTTTAATGCTTCTAAGAAATATTTCATTTTAACATCTCTTGAAGCCATATCATCACGAAGTGCAAGCATTGCAGCTTCTCTACATACTGACTCAATATCTGCTCCAACGTAACCTTCTGTTTTTGGAATTAATTCATCAAGTTTTACGTCCTTTGCTAAAGGCATTTTTCTCGTGTGTAATTTGAATACTTCTTTTCTAGATTTCGCATCAGGAATACTAACTAAAACAATTCTATCAAATCTTCCCGGTCTTAATAATGCTGAATCAAGTAAGTCAGGTCTATTTGTTGCGCCAATAACGACTACGTCTTTCATCTCTTGTAATCCGTTCATTTCTGTTAATAATTGATTAACAACTTTTTCAGTAACTCCAGATGAATCTTGATTAGCTCCTCTCTTTGGAACTAAAGAATCGATTTCATCGAAAAATATTATGCTTGGACTTGTCTGTCTTGCTTTCTCGAATATTTTTCTTACAGCCTTCTCAGATTCTCCAACCCACTTACTCATTAATTCCGGACCATTTACTAAAATGAAATTTGCCTTTGATTCGTTTGCAACCGCTTTTGCAAGCATTGTCTTTCCAGTTCCTGGAGGACCATATAACAATACTCCTGTTGGAGGTTTAATTCCAAGTCTTTCGAATGCTGCAGAATTTTGTAGCGGCCACTCGACTGCTTCTTTTAATTCTTGTTTAGCATCTTCTAGACCACCAACATCTTCCCATTTTGTTGTTGGCTTCTCAATTAGAACTTCTCTTAATGCACTAGGTCTAACAGTCTTTAATGCATGCATGAAATCATCTTTTGTAATAATTAACTTTTCTAATATTTCTTCAGATAATGCATCATTGCTTTGTAGATTTAAATCTGAAATTACTTTTCTAAGTACAACCATTGCAGATTCTCTACATAATGCAGCAATGTCTGCTCCAACAAATCCATACGTTATATCTGCTATGTCGTCTAGATCTTGTGGCACTCCTTTTCTTGATACTTCACCATAGAATGCTTTAGTTAATAGTCCTGCATCAAACATTAATGATATCATGTCAACTACTTCATCATCTAATTTCTTATTAGCAAGCTCTAAGAATTTAGCCTTAGGAGAATCGCTGTCCCATATTTCATGACTATTTTCTAAAACTTTTAATTCATTGAATAATTTTTCAGCTTTATCTGTGGATTCTAAGAATTTCTTCAACTTATCAGTATCAACTTTTGTACTCTTCTTAGATTTTGTTTCTTTTATATCTTTAACTTCTTTGGTATCTTTAGATTTTTCATCCATAAATTCTGTTAACGTCTTTAGAGCAGCATCGTTATGGAATGATCCCTTCAAAGGCATGTTTCTCGTATGAATTTTCATTACAGATAATCTACCTTTTTTATTTGGAACTCCAATCTCTATTTCTCTATCGAATCTTCCAGGTCTTCTTAATGCTGGATCTAATGAATTTGGAATATTAGATGCTGCAATTACAACAACTTTTCCTCTGGACTTTATTCCATCCATGATTGCAAGCAATTGTGCAACAACCCTCTTCTCAACTTCGCCATGTGTCTCTTCTCTTTTAGAAGCGATTGCATCAATTTCATCAATAAATATAATCGATGGAGCATTCTTTTCTGCATCCTCAAATTTCTTTCTTAAATTCTCTTCTGATTGTCCATAATATTTACTCATAATTTCTGGACCATTGATTAGTACAAAGTTTGATTGAGTTTCATTAGCAACTGCTTTTGCTAATAGTGTCTTTCCAGTTCCTGGAGGACCATGTAATAGAACACCTTTTGGAGGTTCAATTCCAAGTCTCTCGAAGATTTCAGGATGCTTTAATGGAAGCTCAACCATTTCTCTAACTTTCTTTAATTCTTCGTCTAGACCGCCTATATCTTCATAAGAAACATCTGGAAGTTTATCTTCTTTTAATTCAGGCATTGCTTCTGGATTGAATATTACTTCAGTCGCGTCCGTTATAATCACAGCTTCTTTTGCTGGATTAACATCTACAATCATGAATTTAAGATCTCCAAGACCAAAACCCATTAGTGCTTCATCGCCGACAATATTGAATATATCATCGAAGAATGGACTTTGACTCATTGCGCTTCTTCTAGTTCTAGTTCCACCAAGAGATACAATATCTCCTTTTACTACAGCGCGTCCTAGAAGTCCTTGTTTGAATATGATTGGATTTGCTCTTATGACAATTCCTTCTTTTGCTGGAGCAATCATAACTTTCTTTGCTTCCTTAACATTAGCTTTACGAACAATTACAACTTCTCCAATTCCAGTCTTACCATTTCTTCTAATAAGACCATCCATTCTAATAATGTTTAAACCCATATCACCAGGATATGCTCTATCAACAATAGCAACAGTCTTACGACCGCCTTGAATTTCAACAATATCACCAGAACGAACACCAATCTGCTTCATATAACCAGAATCAATTCTAACTATTCCTTTTGTTACATCATCTTGAATTGCTTCAGCAACTTTGAGCTTAACTTCGGCAACAGGCATAAAACCACCTCAATAATAAATTCGTATAATCAATAGCATAATCGACATGTGCATCAAGCACAATCGTATCATACACTCTCTAAATAAACCCCTCTTATACACCTAAAAACGCGATAATAGAATATAAATGTTATGGTTTGTACCAGAATCACTGTTCATCCTTGTGATACAAGTCTAGGACATTTATTGTGTCGCCCTGTATTAGATAAGACAATCGAAAAGAAGAAATGTATATCTCGCGTGTTCCTTTACGACCATAACGCATAGGTTTTCCAATTTCAGGATTATTCTTGATTTTAATAAGATGTGCTTTAATAGTATCTCTTAATGCAGTATTATTTATTTTGTCCAATTTTTTACGAAACTCTGGATCAAATATTATAATTACCATTTTTTTACTTCTTTGATAAAATCGTCAAACTCCATTGTTATTCCTTTACCTTGCTCTATCCGTCTCATAGCTGCTTCAGTTCTCTTTGCGAAAATTAAATCCTCTTCCAACTGTTTACTGAATTTATCTGCCTTCTTCATTATGATTCTATCCTCATCTTGCATTATGACTATCTTATCTCCTTCTTTGAATGCTCCTCGCATTTCTTGAGGTATGACAATTTGACCTTTTGAACTCATTTTTGTTATAGCAATATCCATATTAATCACCTTAGTAAGATTAATCTTACCAGCTATATAAATATTGTTATTGTCCATTAGAATAAGAAATAGAATTATGTTTATATGCGTTGCTTAGAAAAAATCGGAAGATTTACGAAGAGAACGAATTAAAAATAAAAAATGAGCTTATTTCTTGCTCTTTTCTGCCTTAGGCTCTTTTGTTTCCTTTGCTTCTGCTTTTGGCTTTTCTGCAACTTTGTCTTTAGGCTTTACATCTACTCTAGGCATTTGTATAGGACTTGGAAGACCCATGTCTCTACCTATGATGATAGCTTCAGTATTAGATCTTGCTAGAACAGTATTGAATACTTCTTGCATTACTTCAGGATGTAATTTCTTTTCTTTATTCCAGAAATCAACAACTTTTGTACCAAATTCTTTATCGTATAATTCAATAACTTCACCATTCAATTCTATCTTTCCTGCATCAGGACCATACTTCACGATAAAGTTGAAATCGAATCTTATTAGAACTTTTTTAGGATCAATGACAGGTAATTCTACAATATTAACTACACCAGCATTGCTCTCTATATTAACTGCTTGACCTGTTGCAGGCTTTTTCTCAGCACTAATCTTTGTAAATGAAAATCCAACCATTGCCATAATAATCCCTCACAATATTGTTCTTATATAACTAGAGAATAACAACTTTTTTTATAAATCTTGTGCTGTATACGTCCTTGTAGTAGAAAGCTTTAAATAGAATTATCTTACATAGAACAACATGTATAACGTGCACAATACTCCAAGGGCGAAACCGCATCCCTTAAAAATGGTTGTAGGAATTGTAGGTATAATCTTCGGAATAATGTTCTTTCTACAAATGTCAAACGCAATTCAACTCTCATTCGATATGACAAATCCGGTGTACTTGAAGATATTTGCAGTATACGCAATAATTGCCGGAATAACAATAACATTTACAACACAACAGCATGGAATAATAAGATATTAACCGTAAGCTTTAAATAATAACTCAACGGTGGAACAATATGACAGGAATGATGAGCAGTGTGAGTAACAAGCACGAACCTATAGCATTAATAACAGGAGTTCTAGGCACACTTGTCGGAGTATTGTTCTTCTTACAAAAATTTAATATAATCTCGCTCTCATTCGAGATAACAGATATATCGTATATGTATTTCTTTGCAGGATTCACAGTGCTTGCAAGCTTAATATTATTGTTTACAACACTAGGATTCATAGGCGTGAAGTAAGCAAAAACTTACATTACCTTTTTAAATCGTATTTCTTTCCTATTCTTATGCACAAATTGTTCGTTTACGGAACTTACAAACATTTCAGATTCTAGATAGATTGTGCTATAGACAATTAGTTATTTTACTTGTTTAATTTTAATAAAAATTTTAGATATATTGGAGGATAATATGACACAAGACAATTTTGAAGATTCAGAAGAAACAGTTCAGAACATCGGCAAGTTCGATACATTAGACGGATTTCCAGAGATCCATGGATACGATTTTGAGAAAAAATTCAATTTCGACAAATTCATGGAATCATTCAATAATATGGGAATACAAGCAACGCATTTAGGCGCAGCAATAAATATAGTCAATCAAATGATAGATGATAAATCAACAATATTTTTATCATGCACATCAAACATGGTTAGTTCAGGAAATAGAGACATAATCAAGTTCCTAGTAAAACATAAGATGATACACGCAATATCCATTTCAGAAGGAGGAATTGAAGAAGACGTTATCAAATGTTTAAGACCATTTATTGTTGGAAGATTTGATATTCCTGGAAGAACATTATTTGACAAAAATATTGCGAGAATTGGAAACATATTCGTACCATCAGATAGATATGCGTACTTCGAAACATTCACAGATCCTTTCTTTGATAGAATATACTCAGAGTATAAGGATAGAGGATATCCGTTTACACCATCTGAATTCATATACGAATTGGGAAGAGAAATGGAAAAGTTAGACAACAAAGAAGAATCAATACTATACTGGGCATACAAGAACGATATACCAATATTTTGTCCTGCATTAACAGATGGAACAATAGGAAACTTCCTATACGTTGAAATGATTAAACACAAAGACTTCTACATAGATATAGTTGGAGATCACAAGAAAATAATTGACTTCGTATTAGGATGCGAAAAAACAGGAGCAATATTGTTAGGAGGAGGAACTCCAAAACATTACATCTTAAATGCGAATATATATCGTGATGGACTAGATTCTGCAGTATATATAACGACAGCAGATGAAAGTGATGCATCAGATTCTGGTGGAAATGCACAAGAAGCAATTTCATGGGCGAAGATAAAAGTCAATGCGCCACATGTGAAAGTTCAAGCAGAAGCTTCATTAGTATTTCCATTACTAGTTGCATCGACGTTTGCTAAACATCATAAGAAGGAATAAATTATTTTTTCTTTTTATTTAATTTTTTATTACTAGAACCATTCACACACTCTCTATTCTTCAATCCCATATAAATAAACAAAGTAAATATCAGAATCAAGAATGCCAATAGAACGTAAAATAAAGGAGTTAAATCTCTAGTCTTAACAACAGTCGGAGCATAGGAAAGATACATTTGGTCTGCAACATATTTCGCAGTTATATCCATGTATAAATTATCTGCATAAAGAGTCACATTCTTGTATTCTTTGCCAAACTTTGCAGGACAAATCATTGAAACATTCCATGTTGAGAAATCATACGAGGATTTTAATAAATCATATTTGATATTATCGGCTTCTTTTAGTTTATCTTCAACTGCATCTTCGAATATTTTATGACAAGTATCATAATCTGTACTATACCAATGTACAGGCACCATACTATCAGAATACATATGTGCAGCGTAGCCTCTAGCTTCAGGATAACTATACACAAGATATTTAGCAGCAACAGTTCTTGCACTACAATCATGCATATTTCCAGTACAATGATGATTCTTAAAATTCAAATCAGGATGTTCGGATTGAACCTTAGGTTTGTCTGCGGCGGCACAATCAGTATCAGTTAGATTAATCTTATCACAAATCCATTTATGAGTATATCCTGTCCATGCGGAAGCAGAACTAATAAATAATATGAATATCAAGAATAACATTATCTTTCTCATAATATCGTTAGAATTAAAGATTTTATAATAGTTACTAAAATAATATCGAAAAATTTACGGAATTACTTCTTCAATATCTTCTTAGTATGATTCTTCAAATGTTCGAATATTTCCATCTCTGTGTCTGTGATTGTTTTGCGATGCTTTCGAACGACTTCTTCCTGTTTCTGTTCAGGACTATAGAATTGATCTAATGACTGATGTGACTTCTTTTGCTTTTCAATCTTTTTTTCTTTAGAATTATCTTTACGCATAATAGGCAAGTAATGCTTAAATTTAAACATTTTATGGTTCGCGAACATGTTTCGTCCCCAACCTGGAACAAAACACCCTATTATTTTTATCATTCTACAATAGTTACAAATCGAAATATTTATATATCAGCCTGAATATTTAAAATTAGAATTTGAGGTGGCGCGTTTCTAGTATTCATACTCACCTCTTTTTCCCGGGAAGAACTCTGCAGCAATGCAGAGAACTTCCAGGGTTTCAAAATATAATAAATACAAATTCTAATAGAATAAAAAATTAGGTTTACTTTACTCTTTTACCTTTAGTCGCTTTCTTGTGTTTGTTTCGCAAAGAGCATATTCCTATAGCTAACGCCGTAGTAATAAGTACGCCAACACTTAATCCTAAAATAAATACATAAATATTATCTTTAGTAAAAACAGAATTAACAGGAAGTACTAAAGAATCTTTCTTCTTGAAATACATATCTAGATTACTTAATTCTAAAGAATATTCTGCATAGAGCAACGCGGAGTATTGATCTTTGTCGCTCAATGTGTTTGCGTATTCATAATAACTATAACCAAGAATAGGGAAAACATTTACACGCTCTTGTTTAGCAATAGTCCTTTGTGCAGCACTAATTTTCTCAGCAAACAATTTGTCCATATCTTCTTCTGGAACAAATATTGCACTTAGCACCACATCGGAATTAGCTTTCACTTTTGATCCAGTAAATATACATAAGGCATATTCTTTATCGTTATAATAATCGTATGCTTTTACTAATTCTTCGCGAATATCTCCCTTAGGATAATATAATTCTAAATAATTTAATCTCTCTTCTGCTTCAGAAAGTTTTTTTATACAAGCAACTCTCAATAAATCTTTGTCCATGACAAATTTTTGTCCGGGTACTTCAGAAAATCTGGACCAAACCAGAGCAGTATCAAATCTTTCATTAGCAAACGCTAATTCATATGTAGAAATATTTTCAGGGTTCATTTCAGATAACACTTCTTTAGCTTCTGAAAGTCTCTCTGCTACAACCATATATGTTTCTAGTTCAGATATAGTGGATAAGGAACCTGAAATTTTATCTTGTTCGTTCTTAAAATTTGTAACCTCAGTCAATAATTTGGCGTACAGGATTTTTAGTTCTGATTGTGAAAGATTTTGGATTAAGGCGTGTCTAACTTTAACATTTCCGCCAAAACAGAAACTCGCAGCACTATAATACGCATTAGAATTTAATGCATTCAAAGCTAATACAAAATTGTCTTGCGTAGCATTAGTAACGTTTATTCCATAAGCAGTAAGATTTGGAAGCACAAGAGTATCGTTCACAATACTACCGTACTTTGTACATAAATCTATCGTAACCTTACTCATTATTTTAGCGTATTCTTGTGAATATGTAGAATTACCAATGACCATATATTCCGCTGAATAATTCTTACCAGTAAAATAATATAAAGCAGTTTCTAAAGTAGATATAGGAATTACTTCTATAGATAAATTCTTGCTAGGAGTATTATTTACAATATCCCAAGCAGGTATTAATGCTCTCTCGTAACCTCTATTCTGAGCTGCAAGAACTTTTGCAGGTACACCTGCTACTGGACCGATAAGATTACCGCTATTAATAGTGCCAGTCATTATTGTAGTATTATCTAATTGTTGATTATCTAACACGGCCACAGTTAATACTGTTGCAGCTGCTCCGGCACTTGGACCGCCGACAAGAGCACTATTTGCAGTTATAGTATAGAAGAAATCATAATTTGAACAATCTTTTTCTAATAAATCACACGCCATCTCAGAAGCAAAACGAGTAGTTATTTGAGTATCAATTTTAGATAGTGGAAATGAATCTATGAATATTCTACCGCTACCAGGTTTAACTTCTAAATAAAGGTCTGCTATTCCTCCTGTTTCAGTATTGTTCGATGATTCTGATACAGTCAATAAGGCAATATGACCAGAAGCTCCTTCTGCACCAATACTGTATGCGTAAGTAAATTGAATTGTGAACAATATTGATGATATTAATATTAGTGCTAGTAAAAGTTTTTTCATGTTCTCTCCTTAAGTCTTCTCTTTATATCTGCCACGCTGGTCAACAACAGCCAATCGTTCTAATATTTCCTTTTTATTTTTAGGAGTATAAAATTTTAAGAATTCTTTGTATGCTTTATCTGCAACTTTGTAATGCTTGCTTTCTAGTGCTTGCTTGAATAAATGAATATCAACAGCTTTATCCTCGACTTTTTGACTGTTGAAACTTAGTCCAAAATCTATGAAGAATAATTTTTGTGACTTATTTTTTCCCACCAGAATCATGTTGCTCGTAGTTAAATCTCCATGAATTAAATTTAAGTCATGCATGATTGTAAGATTCTTTCCTATTAATCCTGCTAATTTTATGTCTTTGTCTAGAAGTTTCTTTAATTGAACACCATCTATGTGTTCCATTATAATGTTATGTTCTTTCTGCTCTAAGAGTTTTGGTGCAAAGCCATATTTTTCTAAAGCTTTCAATATCTTAGATTCTTTTCTCGTCCTAAGCTTTCGCAGAGTGGCATCTATATCTTCAATTCTATAATTCTTTTTAGAACGTTCTTTATCAACGACATTACCGTCCCTATAGACAGTTGCTTCTGCTCCTGAACCTAGAACTTTACGCATAATTAATAGAAATGTCAGTGGTTTTTAACTTTTATGATTATAGAATAATTTAAAATTACTTCTTTAAGTGTGTTATGTGATAATTGTCTACAATCTCTGCAAGATAAGGTGGTATAGGTTTTTTTTCAGATTTTTCATCAGGAATATATTCTATTACTAATGTCAGGTCTCCAGAACCCTTAATAATTTTTTTGAATAGATTAATCGTAATATTTTCATGAGACATAAAAACAGAGCTATATGCTTCAGATCCGTATAGATTTCTTGTTTCTTTGTTTACAGACCCTGGTACTCGATGTAGAGTATTATTAATATCATTAAAGCAGCTGTCTATATACCACTCATCAACTCTTATTAATTTCCACGCATTAGAACCGGTTGCTCTACCTGCTTCCACTTCAGCCTTTGCAATATTATAAGAGCTAGAAGTAGTATCAACAAATATTTGATAGGTAGTTTTAGAATCAGATTTCATAAAACACCATTTAATCATCAGTTGCAGCTTCTGCTACTTCTTCTGCTGTGAATAAGTCGTCCATCTCATATTTTGAGAGTTTTGTCTTATTTAATATTGCCATTTTTGGCTTTCTTCCGTGTTCTCCACGTACTTCGTCAAATTCGAAGTCATTTTCCATTACACTTTCTTGTTCCATTTTAAACCCCTTTAATCTTATTATTACTAATAAGCATAATTGTTATAGAAATATGTTAAAAATGCAAGTTTATAAAGTTTATGGTTTTGTTGTTACTAGAAAGTGAATACGATTTGTCGTACTTACATTGTACGAATTCTCACACTATTTTTTGTAAATCATTCGTCTAACATTATTACAAACTAAACAAGTCTGAACCCTCTTCCCGTTTGCCAATCTAACCCTTGAATTTACACCGTTCTTCAGATAAGAATCACATTTCTTACAGGAATTCTTCTTCTGATCTGAAGTAAATCTAACCTTATATCGAGTAGATAACTTGCGTGCTAAAGTCACATATCTCTTACTCAAATCAGGATGCTCTTTGAAAGAGAGTGCGGCTTGTTCGAATAGTTTCTCGATTCTTTCAGAAGCAATCTTCTGCTGATTAAAGGATTTATCTCGATTAGATTTCATTTTGAGTTATCAATAAACAAAGGATTGACTCGTTTATAAAGTTATTTTAGAAAAGAAAATAAGAAACAAATCACTCAAAAGACCTATCTCCAAAAAGGTCGATCAAATGTTTCTTTAGAGGCGCATAAGACTTATCTCCCCAGAAACTCCAAGATAAATGTTGATTATAAGCAGGACCTCGACAAACAAGATTATCTACAGTATTAAGAGAAACCATTTTGTTGATGTCTGCATCTTTCTTACCCACTATATGCGCATTAGTTGACAAAACATAAATAAGTCCAAAATGCGCTTGAGTAGCTTCATTAGAAAGAAAATTCACATATCCTAAAAGATGAGGATTAGAGTCGATTACTCCTTCGTCTACAAAAACGCTATTACTTAACTGCGTTAACATAGTAGCGTGAATCGGATTACCTGTAACAAAAGGATTGTCAATTGCTTCTTTTATAGAAGGTAAGTGATTAGTGTACAAACAAGACCACATTCCAGAAGGTAAAGAATCAGGACCAGGATTATTCCCGTTATTTCTTAAGCGAGAACTTCTATATAACGAAATTAATTCTGATTCAGGATTTACAATATAACAACAAGTCACAATTTGCTTACAACTATTGAGATATGGACTTCCAACAGAATCAGGATTCGAGACTGGTTTATAATCATTAATAATTATAGATTCGAAATCTTTTTCTTTTGCAGGCATAAAACCGTCAAATTCTTTTTCTTTACCAAACAAGCTGGCCTTCGGAACTACCGTAAATTGATTTGTGTTTGTCATGATAATAGTATTCTCTTTTCTTTTATAAATTTTCCCCAAAATTCACCCCTATTTAATAGCATCAAAAGCTGTCTTTTTTAGTAAAGCATTTAAATTGACATACTATTACAATAATATGTTCAAGAAACTATTTGGAAGGTTCACACAACCAAAAAAGGAAGAGATGATAATCGGTGAAGAAATCTCTCTATCAAAAATAGATAAGCATATGAATTTTATTCTAAGAGATAATCTAGGGTCAATCAATAGACAAATAAATGAAAAAACCTCTGAGATTAGTCAAAAGAAAGAAGAAGCAATGGTAACACTAAGAGAACTACACAAATCAAAGTTAATGAACTCAAATATACCAGAACGTGAAATACACATCATGGATGGAAATAGAGATAATTACATTAAAAGAATATCACACTTCTTAACAAACATAGATGTTCCAAAGAATTATCTAGACACGTATGATTATTGTGTAAAATATTCTCAAGAATTAGAACAATTAAACAGAGACATACAAAAGAACATCTTTGTATTACAACATTTCTTCAGCAATGAAGTAAAGAACACAAATAAAACACTTCATGATTTAGAAGAATTAGTAATAGAAATCAGAATATTGTTAGAAAAGAACGGAATAACACATCTAAAGGAGATTCAAAGAGATATAAAATTATTCGTAGACAACGTACTAAAAATTAAAGATTTCAAAGGACAAACATTAAACGAAAAAAACGAAATCAAAGGACATCAAGAAAAACTAGACAGACTTAATGAACGCATCAAAAACATAACCGCGGGCACAGATTATAGAGCATTAGAAACATTTAGACAAGATAAGGGTGCAGCGGAAAACGAAATTAAACAGATTCTAACAGAAATGAACGGATTCATTTCCACACTAGACACGGCACTTAGAAAATATTACTATCTTAATCCGGATAAAAAATTAATAAAAGAATATTTGGATGACGTAAGATTAGCTCTAATCGAAGATAAAGAATTACAAATCTACGATATACTAAAAAATATTAAAAAGGCAATAGAAAATGATGAGATAGACTTGAAAGATAGAAAGAAAGAACATTGCCTAGAAGCACTAGAAAAACTTAGCCTAGAACATCTTAAAGAATTACAATCAAGAGTGCTAGTATTAGAGGATCAGAAACAACATGCACAAACAAAGATCACACACAATAGCGCATCATTAAATCTATCCGAACAACAATATTGGATTAATGCAACTGAAGATAAAATAAAATATCATAATACAAACATAGACAAATTAGAGAGAAACATCAACGCAGTTTCGTTAGAAAATGCAGTCATATTAAGTAAAATCAAAGAAGAGTTAGGAAAATTAATGAACAAAACAGTCGGATTAAAAGACGATTTGACTGAAGGAATTCTTAATGGCGAAAACGAGCTAAAAGAGAAAAAAGAAATTGAACAAAATTTTTAAACCAATAGCTCCCAGATAGATTATGCCTAAAAACATAAAAAATACTTCTTATAAAAAAACAAAGAAGCTAGATACCACAATAGAAAATATTAAAGATATAGACAAATTGTCTAGAGATGAACTTCGAGAACTCCTATTAATTAATACATACAAACTTACTTTAACTAGGGCACAAGTCGATGCAATAATGGAAATTCTAATTAAGAAAGGCATAACGACATATGACGAAGTCTGGAAGAAGACGAACGAAATATTCAAAGAAAATAAGAGAGAATGATAAAAAAAGTATATAGAGCATAACAACCAGCCTGTGACGACAGAAACAGATTTTTAAAGGACGTAATCATTCTAATAGTATGCGTAGAACAGTCACAAAACCTCAAAGCAAGGCAGTACGACCTACAGTCGACCAAATATATCTCATAGAAGCTTTTCCTGCATACATAAATCAACACTCACCAGAGTTGAACGACAAAGAAAGTATGCTAGAAGAGTACATAGCTAGCGC
>JANNSE010000122.1:0-2430 GCA_031402215.1 Candidatus Woesearchaeota archaeon
TTAGGTTGTGTTGGAGAAACATACGTGTCAGGTTTCTTCTCTTCAGTTTTTTGTACTACTTCAAATTCGCTTTTACTAGTAGCTTGCTTGCCACCATAATCCGCTACTGCTTGTAGATAATATTTGCCTGGCTTAATTGTCTGCGATAATTGAATATTTCCATTACGGCTAGTTGTAGTTTCTACAGCAAGAGTTTCTTCTTTACGTGTAATCACAGTTCCAGCATCATCAATAATAAGATACTTTATTGTAGCATCAAATCGTTGTACAGAACCCATACTTGTAACATGGATTTGATAATTGATGTTCTCTCCAGGAAGATAAGAATATGCGTTAATACTAACTGTAATATCCATTAAAGAATCTTTAGGCTTGAACATGCTAAAATTAAATATTCCAAATACCACGAGTCCTACTATAAATATTGTTGCAACAATACCGATGATTGTTCCCTTAGAAACGTTTACTTCGTGTTTAACATTAATATTGACGTTATTCAAATCATTGGAAACTTTATTGACTACATTTGGATTAAATCCTTGACCTATTAATGCGCTCTTAATAACTTCAATATTATATCCATGATTTAATTGTGTTTGAATATAATTTTTTAATTGCAATTCTAGTGTAGGATTATTTACAGGAATACTAGATTGATTAATTTGAGAAATGGTATCATCAATCTCCTGCTGAGATATATTGTTAGCTAGTAGAAATTGTTTAATCTTATCAATGCTATGACCTTGACTAGCATAGTACTTAACGTACTCAACAATCTTAGGATTTATACTCCTCACCCCATTAACTTATTGATTATAGAGTCAACCATTTTTAAAGGTAATGCTTTGTGAAGAGCCTTATGAAAGATAAACTTTAAATACCACGTAATTTAAGATTGTAATAAGTTGCGATAATTAATATTATGTTTGTTTATTACGTTATTAAAGGTGGTATGTATGGCTGATGAAGAAAAACCGTTTCCAGAAGTTAAGGAATATGTTAAAAATTATACTTTTGATAAAGAACATCAAGATACTTACAAGAAATTAGTAAAAGCATATAGTGTTGCTGATAGAAGATCGGATAATCGTCTACATCAACAAAGTAGAAAAAAAGTGTTGGCCGCGTTAGAGGATATGGCTGATGATGTCAATAGTGTATAGCATGAAGATCACTTATATAAATTATTAGGAAAGGTGTTACATAAGTATGATAATGCTAAAGTAGGCATTCATAATACAACTGCTGCTGATGACAAGAAAAAATCAAAAGTAGATTTTAATGATTTATCTTATAAGAAACGCGCTCAGATGTTAATCAATTCTTACATTAAGAATTCACAAGGTAAGTTAGATATTAATTCTATAATAAATGATATTAAAGAAGGTAATATAGAGGATGTTCTTGATAGATTATTGCTGATGGAACACAACACATACCAACGAGATATGACTGTACATAAGATGGAAGAACTTTTACCTCCAAATAAGGATCCTAATTTCTATTTCAAATTAGCGAATGTTTGGGCAAGTAAACGTCAGGAAGACCTTACTGAGACAGATTTGAGACAAAGATCAGTGAATAGAGATACATTATTGGATTACTTCTTAGAGGACTATAATATTGCAAAAGAAAACACTTTAAGAAAAATAAAGCCAGATAAAAAAGATGGTAAAGTTGTATCTTTGAGTGGTGGCGGCGAAAAAATGGCTGCATAAGCCTCTTTTATTTTTTTATTTAAATTTATATTTCTAGGTTTATATTATTTCTAGCTGTTTATGATTATTTCATTACCTTTATAAATAATTCTCCTTTAATTACACTAGTTATCGTGGGTGATACATTATGGTTAAGAATGCTACTAAGAAAAAAGAGGATAAAAAAGGTTACAGTGTTAGTAAGGAATATATTCCTAATGTTAAAAATGCCGACTTAGGTGTTGCTTCCGTCGGAATGGAAGCCCAATTCCCTGCAGATATGCCTGAAGAAGCAAAAAAGAAATTAACAGAATTAAAAGATAAAATAGATAGATTCCAAAAGAAAGTTCTAGATAAATTCTCAGATTATGTTCTAGGAATATCATTATTACCTCCACCAAAGCCAGAAGTTGATCAGGAGACAGGCAAAGAGATTCCAGTTGATAAAAACAAGATATACTTATTAGTTCTAGTTGATGATAGTGATAGTAAAAAGATGTCTAAAGATGAATTAAAAGAAAAACTATCAACAATAATACATTCAATGGCTGAGGAAGTAGACAAGAGATTAGTCATAGAAGTGCTATTATTAACAGAATTATGGCAATCATGTTATGATTAAAAATATGATTATTTGCAAGCTATTGCATTGGGAATGGCCGTATATGATAAAGGAATGATGGCAGCAATTAAAATTTCTGAATTGCTCAAAAATATGGTCTTGAAGAAATTC
>JANNSE010000123.1:0-4763 GCA_031402215.1 Candidatus Woesearchaeota archaeon
TAGCATAAGTAAGTACAGGAACACATAATCCTCCTTCACAAGAGATTACATTACCTTCAGAGGCATCTCCAGCACGCCAGTTAACACTTACGGCGCTATTAGGATTACACAATGATTCTTTCCACTTATTTGTATCGAGTGCATCTCCTATATTAGTTCCGAACCAATTATTAAACCAAGTATTTCCATTCATGAACTCTAACATGCCATTTGCATTAGCAAATTGTAATCCCATGAATAGTACATTACCAAATTGCCCAGCTGCGTTTTCAGCATTATCAATCTTAGCTTTGTTTTTAACAAGAGCTTGCTGATCTGCCAGTTTTTGCTTGATATTATCACGAGTAACTTGTTCTTCTTTAGGCTTACCTTTATTTAAAGCAGTTTGCAATTTTATAATTTGATCAGTTTCTTGTGTAATCGCTAATTCCTTATCTGTTTCACCAATCGCATATAATTTTTGCAAATCAGTGTACATTTTCAACTCATTTTGATCGAGTTTTAATTGTCCAGATAAGGGCAACTTATCATAAGTCGCTGGATCTGTTTTCGAAGTCACATAAATGTTTTCAATTCCCTTTTCTTTAGCCAGCGTTTCTACATTACATCCCTCTGTAATCATACAATCTTTAAGCTCTTCTACATCTTTTTCAGATTGCGTTAATTTGCCTTTACTGATTTCTAATTGCGTATTAATCTCTTTTAACCTGTCATCACCTTTAGCCAAATAATTCTCTTCTTCCGGAGTTAGTGTTTTACCATTATTTTTCTTATCCTTTAACAAAGGAAGTTTGTACTCCAAATTAGCTTGCTCAACTTCTAAATTATACACTAAGGCATTATGCTTTCTACTTAAATCAGCTCTTGTTTGTCTCAAACTATTAACTTGTGTTGTCATTACTGCAACATCTTTTTCGTGATCCCTATTTATTTTGTTGAAGCCTCCTGCTGGCACGACCATTTGATTTATGCTTTTGAATATGTCTGGCTCATACTGACAATTCTCTTTACCAAAACAATTTGCAATTGTACACATGTCTGGTAATGATGGATATACGAATCGTTCTGATTGTTTAGCTCTTGTTTGTGTATCTTCAAATCTTGCTACTTGCAACGGTATTTGACATAATAGTATTTGTGCTACATTACATTTAGTAGTTCCAGTTTCAGCATTTCCACATATGGCTTGTTTTTTATCACCAGTTGTTGCCGCTATTCCTGATCCAGTTTCGAAACTGACATATTTTTCACATAACAATTTCTTCGACCATGATGTAACCACCATTGGCAATCCTGCTTTAACGAAATCTGCTGCATTATCCACATACTTTGTATACTCAGTAGGTATCATTGCATAAGCTTCTCCAACTACAATCGTACATTGTTGAGCATATTTTGTTTTATCACACGTTGAAATATCAGTTCCAGTATACGATGCGATTTTCAAGCAATATAAATAATTACAATCAGTTTGACGCCATTTATTTAAATTATAATATACTGCAGGCCAACATCTAGCATTGAATGCTTGATATATACTATTACTTACATCAGGTTGTGGAGTACGATTCATGAATTGATAGAAGCCACTTCCCTTCCAACTACTAACATCTGAAAAATCAGGAGTAGAATTCGTAATATTTTGTGTTAATGAACATGTTAATTGATCGCACAGTGTTCCTACGAAACCTTGACAATTTTGAAGCGACACTTGTTCATTAGGATTTAATCCAAGTCCAACCCCTACAGAAGCTTCTGACTTACCAGTATTTTTATCAGTAGAATACTCTGCGTTGACGTTTGTCCCACCAGCAGCGTTAGTTCCTGTACCACCAGGGATATAATTAGTATTTCTTACTGAGCTTCCGAATAAACATTGATCTAAATAATGTAAATTCAAGCCGATTTTGACTGATCCTTTCGTCGCTGCAGCTAACATCCCGCCATCTCCTCCACCTATTCCTAAATCTATTGCTCCTGCAACAGCACCAATAGCATTATTTATGAATGATGCGGTATTAATGTAATCTCTTAGTTTACACATTGATTGTAATTTTGGTATTAATGCGTCTATTTGTCCCATTATTTTTAATTTAACCCAGAAACTATTTTCAACATCCTCAATCTTTTTACCAAATACTTCGCCAGGTGTACACTCTTCACCCATCTTACAAAGCTTGCTATTCACAGCTTTTAATTTTATATCCAATGTTAATTCTTGAGTCTTACTGTATATGTAATTGCCTTCTTTTACAATTACAGAAATATTACATGATATCACAAATTCATCATCTAAAGAATTTGGATCTAAACCATTATTAAATTTCAATTCTAGTTTTCCAGTCTTATCTAGACCAGCGTACGGATTTACTATTGCTGCTTCACTAAATATCACACTAGCGCTTGTTGTTCCTAATGATCCAATATAATTACATTTACCAATATCTGTTTGTTGATGTAATACCGATACAGTATCATATTGATCTTTTGCAGTCAAATCATATGTTGCATATATATAGTACGGAATCGCATTATATGTAGCCATGTCTACTACAATTCTATTCAATTCTTCGGGATAAACTTTTCTTGATCTAATATCAATCAAATCTGGTGTTTCATTATCTGATTTAAATCCTAAGACCATTAATTTTTTTGTTCCGACAGCGTTATTTCCAATTGTATCAGTTACATTAACTAGAATGTTTGCTTCATAATAACCTTCATTAACGTTACTTATAGTCCATACACACTCGAAATCATAATTAGAAATTTTTCTACAAGCGCCTTTTTCTGTAGCATTCTTTACTTTATCAAGTTGGACTGTTGCTGTAAGTTCGCTACTTTCAGTCTCTGAAATCGTAGCTCTAATTCTTATTGTACTTCCAGAAACTATTTCCTTAATTACTGATCCGGCATTCTCGCCAGTGATATTAATATCTTTAACCGATGGCTCATTATTGTCACAATATAGTTCAGCTATATATAGAGCTATAATGTTTCCAGCGTCATCTTGACTTTCTATTCCTGCAAAACTAGCGATAGATACTTCAACTGTTGAACCACTATCACATGTTAATAGTACAGATGCAGTACATTCTGTTCCTGTACAATTTTGTACTTTATTAATGCCGAATGTTGATCCTGGAATATTTAAGAATACAAATTTGTTTTTATTAAAATTATCCTTACTCATAGTTAGAGTAATATTATTTAAGCCATTACGTATAAAGCATCTTCCTGTAGTATCACACTTATTTGTTTTTATTGAAACTTTTGGCTCAATATTATCTACAGTAAATGTTTTAGATAATTTAGTTGAGACATCATTACCATAAGTATCGTTTACTATCACGGTCACATCCAAAGTACTTCCAGCTAATTGTAATGGCACATTTTTAATGTAACACTCATGAACTTTTATCTTATCTGTTCCTGTTTCATTAACTACACAATTGCCTAAGGATAAATCAATATTTTTATAAGCATATTGGAGAACTGGATTTGTATTAGCTTGACTTAAATCTAATGTTATAGTTGCTAAATTATCTTCTCTAATTTTGAAATACAAGTCAACAAATAATGATGCTTTCCCGCCTATTACTGATAATTCTTCGTCTTTACCGGCATACTTTACAATTAATCCATTTACAACTTGTGGAGCGTCAACATCCATCGTTATATTCTGTGGTGTAGATCTTTTTTTGTTTCCAACATTATCAATTGCTTCTAATGATATAGATTTAGTTCCAGATCCCTTTACACTTAAATTAACGGAACCAGTATAAGTACATGTTCCTGGAATACCATTTATCTCAATAGTATTTAACACAGTAGTACCGTCATAAACATTTAATGTTGCTATTCCAGAACACGCATTGTTATTGTTAAAACCTAAATCTTGAATGTTATAATCTAAAGACACATCACTCTTGCTTGTTGTAATAGTATAACTTATGCTTCCAATATTATTATCCACAGGAATACTAGCTACTGCAGTTTCACCATTTGTATTTGTTAATTGATATGCGGAAGTAGCAATTGTTGCTATGTCTGTAACAGCACAAATGTATGTTGTTGTTCCTTGTTTAGTACAAGGCACTCCTATTATAGAAACATTACTTGATGAAGTAACATTGACACCGACACTATCATTGACCGCTCTATAAGCAATTCCAGAACCACTAACGACATTTTTAACGGTAAGTGTAGCAGAAACCATTCCAACGCTGAGTAGCAATACTACAAGCATTAACAACGGTACAAACCTAAATTTAGACTTTAAACTCAACCCACTCCCTCACACTAAAATATTAATAGAAACCCGACTAATACATTTATAAATATTTTGATTTTAAAGAGAATATAAACACAAACTATTTGTATAACTGTTTAGTGGTAACAAACCGAAATATTTATAAACTCAAATATCTAAGGTAGAATATGGTCAATAACACACCCTATTGGAAGAAAGCATTGCTTTATGGCGCGACGACAATAGCGTTAGCAATAGGAACACCACAAGCTCAAGCACAGACGTTAGAATCGAAAGTACAGACGGAATATGCGCAAAGACAAGACATAGAAAGTAAATCTAAAGCGGTTGTAGGGATAGTAGAAATAGGAATAAACGGAAACATGAACATAAGCAATATAGCAAGAAACTACGAAGACCTATGGAAAACAATAGACAACAAAATATACACACCAGAAGCACTAACAAAAATAATAGAAATAGGACTAACAAAAAACCTAAAGATAACAGA
>JANNSE010000124.1:0-13042 GCA_031402215.1 Candidatus Woesearchaeota archaeon
ATTGTTGCAGCAGGTCTTGCAGACAGATGTGAAGTACAATTATCATACGCAATTGTTGTAGCAGAACCGATGGGAATATTTGTTGACACATTTGGAACTGGAAAGATTCCTGAAGAAAAGATTGTTGCATTAGTATGGAAGAACTTCCCAGTAAAACCTGCGGACATCATAACACAATTAAAATTGAAGAGACCAATATACAAAAAGACAGCAGCATACGGTCACTTCGGTCGAGAAGACCCTGACTTCACATGGGAGAAGACAGATAAAGTCGCTGTGTTAAAGAAAGAAGCTGCATTAAAGTAAGACTTCAATTTTTTTTATTTTTATTAATTTCTAATATTAGATTTGCATATACGTCCAGATAAGATAAAAATTTATATATGTGTATGTGCAAAACAAGATATGTCGGAAATTATAGATTCTCTAAAAAAAGCCCAAAATTTAGCTTCAAAAATCGGTATTGATAATATTTTACAACCAGGAATAATTAAAGAGTTAATTATTGCCGAGATTTTAGGGCATACTCTTATACCTCAAAAAGATTTACCTGATGCGAGAGATAACCATAATAACAATTATGAATATTTGTCCAGCATTAATCGACAAAATGTAATAACAAATAAGGGGAGTAGTTTCCAAATTGACAGGGTAACAAAAAATAATTTAAAGAGAATTACGAGAAATAAAGCGTTTTATTTCGCTTTCTTTGAAGACCATTTAACGATTGAAGAAATTTACAAAATAGAAACCGAAGATGTACTTAAAGAAGTTAAGAGACAATTAAATTTGTGTAAAAATGAAATCGGACATGTTAATTTTTTAACAAAATGGGTTAAAAGTGCCGGAGAAAGAGTGTATCCTAAAAGTATAAATTAAGGTTTCAACCATTTAATCTCATAATATGTAACGTCGCCTTCATCATCGACTATTCCCATCATTAATCGCTTCTTTGTTGAGTGCGCGACTCGATTCTTTGCTGCGAACTCATACCAAGTTAATGTTGCGCCTTCGTGTACTGGATAGATAATCCATCTTGCATGATCTTCGCCAGGCTTTACACCACGATCATAGACTCTGAAATCTGCACCAAACTTTAATGCAGTCTTGATTATGTATCCTCTGTTTCTCATATCTTTGAATACACTATATCTTATCCAGAAGTTTGGCTCTAGCTTAGTGGCTTTTTTTAAGAATTCTTCAAAATTCAACAACTTATTCCTAGAATCTTTGACTTCTATTTTATTTTTTTCAAGAAGATATAACGCCTCTAATAATGATAATTGTAATTTTCCACCATCTAATAATGTTCCATATCTAGATTGATTATATAACTCTCGAGCTTCATCAGTTGCTTCAGCAATTACTCTCTCGTTAGCAAATCCTGTTTTTATTTTTTCTTTACGTGGTTTGCTATCTAAGATTAGGTCTTTTACTTTCAAAGCTTTCAAATCTTTTAATCCGACTTCGTAGTCATCTGTCATATCAACCACAAATAAAGATGCTTCTATGTGTTTTTAAATGTATTTGAAGAAACAGAAAAGTGGAGATAATAAAATAAGAAAAAGAATCAATAAAATAAAAAGAGTAAAAGAATCTACTTTTTCTTCTTTACTTCTTTTGCTACAGGAGCAACATCACAATGATGGCAACCGCATCCTGGCATTAATGATTTCCATACGCCAGCAAGAATTAATAGGAACGCAAAGAATGCTAACCATCCATCAATTCCTAACCATTGTGGCCATACAAATGCATTAATCAAAACTAATACGCCAATTAGGCCCCATACCATACCATGACACTTTTTACAATAACCTTCACAACAATTATCCATAAAATCACCTCTCGTAATATATTAAAGGTATTTTAGACTAATATATTTATAAAGATTATTGTTAGAAAGCTAGCAAATTTCAAACAAAAATTTATAAAGATTCACCCATTCTATAAGACCATGCCAATAGAAATGACATTCTTAGGAACAGGAAGTATGGTCCCTACAAAAGAACGTAATGTAATAGGGATGTTTCTTAGTTACAAGAATAAAGGAATTCTATTTGATTGTGGCGAAGGCACACAAAGACAAATGAATATTGCTGGAATAAATAGAAACAGAGTGAATTACGTTCTATTAAGTCATTGGCACGGCGATCACGTATCAGGATTAATCGGATTAATACAAACATTAGGAAATCAAAACATACAGAATGAAGAAAGACCAACGCTACACATATTCGGACCTAAAGAAACTGAAGAACGTGTAGAGCACATGTTAAAGACATGTATATTCGAAAACAAAGTCGTATTAGAGATACATGAGATAGTTCCTAAGAGAAATGAGATATTAACAATTCTTGAAAGTGAAGATTTCTTTGTCCAAGCAGCATATTTAGATCACAGCGTACCTTGTTTAGGATACAGTTTTGTGGAAAAAGACACTAGAAAGATAGATATGAAAAAAGTACAAAAACATGGCTTGACAGAAGGACCTTTAGTCGGTAAATTACAGAATGGCGAAACAGTAACTCATAATGGAAAAGAAATTACTCCAGAAAGCGTGTCAGAATTAAAAACAGGAACAAAAATTACAGTAATAATGGATACGGGCTTATGTGAGAATGCAATTTCGCTTGCAGAAAACTCAGATTTATTAGTGTGTGAAGCAACATACAGCTCTGAATTAGGAGATAAGGCCGAGAACTATAAACATATGACTGCAAAAGATGCTGCATTATTAGCTAATAATGCAAACGCTAAACGATTAATAATTACACACATTTCTCAGAGGTACAAAACTCCTGGAGACGTATTAGAAGACGCTAAAAACGTATATAATAACGTAGAAGTCGCTCATGATTTCATGAAAGTGAAATTGTAAGTACAAAGCATAATAATTCTAAATTTTCTAGTGTTATTTCGAAAATTTTATAAGGCAAACAGCCGGGTAAATAGCATATGTTTGACAGTAGAGTAAAAAGAGGTGTGATAGCAGTAGCTTTATTCTTAGTAGTACTTGCATCGATTAATTTCTCGTATGCATTTGGCGTCTCAACTCCTTACCTGGAAAATAATACATTAAAAGTTGTTCCTGGAGGCAATTACACATATATACTAACAGCACAAAACGGCGATGCAGAAGATTATTATGTTGATATAAGCTATTCATCTACAGATAATATTGCTAATTTAAGAAAAGAAACAAGTTACTTATTATCAAACACATTCAATAATTCATTCTATTTTGACATAACAATACCCTTAGATGCACAAATAGGAAAAGTATACGTTTTAGAATATTACGCTAAACAAAGAATGCTTAACAATAGCAATATGACAGGACTCGAGATACAGAGAAATATAAATATCTTGGTAAGTGGTCAAGAAGATGAAAATCCGACAAAAAGTATTACTTGGCGCATCATTTGGATGAGTTTGCTTGCAATAATAATTCTGGTGTTATTGACTTTAATAACAATCAGGGTTTGGAGATTAGCCAAAAGCACCTCATTTAAAATAGACGGGGGAAAAGTAACAAACTACACAATAAGTCAAGCAATGAATTTTAGTGAAGTACAGGCGTTGTTAGAAAAAATGACTGATGATGAATTTAGACTTCACGAAATTAGAAAACTTTACAAAGAAAAAATATCTGAACTAACAACACACTCAACAATTAAAAACATAGATGAATTATCTAGACGCGAATTAATAAACGCTATAGAAAAAATAAGATTAGAAAAAACAAAACATGAATACTAAAGCAATAATACCTATAATTTTAGTTTTGTGTATGACGGGATTAGTTAATGCTACATTCCTAAATACGAAAACTGAATCATGCACATCTTCATGGTATTGTACAACGTATTCGCAAAATGATTGTGGTATAAGGTCTTGTGTAGATATAAATTTGTGTGATACAAATAAACCTACAGAGATAGAAACATGTCGATTGGCTGACACGGTAACAAATATTCCTCCAGGATACTTTACTTTGAGTAAAGATGCTATAAAAATAACTCTAGAGCAAGAAAAAGTTATTCAACAGATAGTAACAGTAAATAGTAGTGCTTCACAAGAACACTCTTTAGAAATACTATATCCTTCATCGTATACAAAAGGAACAGATTTTATCACTACAAGCAGTAACAAAAAAGTTATAGATCAAAAAGGAGATTTCAATATAATAATTGATACGCGAAGCATTTTATCCGGAACATATGTCATTCCGATTAATATATCTAATAAAGACTATTCTAGAACAATAGTATTAATAATTGACGTAGTTCCGAAAAATAGTCCGAAGATAGTCTTAGATACAAACTCTAAATTAATAACATTAGAAAAAGATAAGGAAATAAGTGTAAGTTTAAAGGCTAAAGGGATAGATATCGTGTCTGGAAATAAGTTAACTTATGAATTAATAGATTCTAAGGGAAACGTAATATTAGCCGAAGAAAAAAGTTTTAGCGCTATAGATAATCAAGAAAGATTAACTTTACCGAAAGACATTACTGAAGGAAGATATACTCTGTCTGCAAAAATCTTTGGAACATCTGCAACATATGTTAAGAGCATAACATTCACGACAGTCACACCGGATAAATATGATAAAATATCAACTTCTCAGAATAAAACGCCTTGGTTAATTATAATAATCGCAATAATTGTTGTAGGAATAGCTGCATTTTTAATTAATAAAAACATGCCTTATAGACCTTACAGTAAAAGAAAACAGTACAAATATTATGGTGGAGTAGGTATATTAAAATCTTCTTTTGGAAAACCGAGTTTAAGTTCGTTTAACTTAGATTTTGGCGTTTTTAGTGGATTAAAAAATGCTATTAAAGGAGTTGGTAAAATAGAAAGAGAACTAGATACAGATAAGAAAATCGACTTATTGAAGAAAAGTTATGATAGGGGATTTATATCATTGAAAGAATATCATGATTCGCTTAGAGCTCAAGGATTACGTGTCGAGGGCAGTGTTATTCAAGAACATCACAAAGAAATACAAACCGAGAAAAAGGAAGAAAGAGCTTCAAAACAAACAAAACAAGAAAGAAATTTAGAAAAAGAAATGGAGAAACTTAAGGAAGAAAGAGAAAAACAGCAAAAGGAAAAAGAAAAACAACAAAAAGAAATGGAGAAAGCAGAAGCCGAAGTATTAAAACAAGAAGAAGCTCTAAAGAAAGAACTTGAACATCAAAAAGAATTAAGAGAGAAGCAGGAAAGAGAATTAAAGGAAAGGGAAATACAGAAAAATAAGGAAATAGAAAGAATAAAGTCGGAAATAGAAGTAGAACAGAAAGAAATAGAGAAACTCAAAAAAGAAAGATTAGAAGTTCGTGAAGAACATAAACCTGTTCATATAATTAAACACGAAGCAGAGAAACCTTCTGTAAGCCCTATGGCACACTTAGTGATTAAAGATCTTGCAAAAGAGAACGTATTAAACAAAAAGGTCGGTAATGAACAAGCATTTGGCTTGAATAACGGCGAGAAATTGTATTGCTTAAGAGATTTGTTGGAAGCACTACCGCACATTCAGGAACACGTATTTAATCATCATACTAAACACGGTCGTAATGACTTTGCTAACTGGATTGGTGATGTGTTCAAGTATTACGACATCGCAGAACAAATAAGAGATTCTGATACGAAAGAAGAAATGATTAGAGTGTTGAAACAGTACGAGTAGAGAATCCTGATGTGTTTAAATTAAAATTCTAGAATCAAAAATTAAAAGAAAAAAAAGAAAAATTCTTTTCACTTATTCGTCATGTGCTAATGCATAGATTGCCTTTAGAGCTACTATGATTGTTGCTGGAATAACGAATGTTGTTATTGCACCTAATATTCCTTGCAATTTAGGACCTATTTGAGCTACTGCTGCTAATACTGGTCCGCCCATTGTTGACACTATTACTAGTGAAACAGTTGCTAGCAAGAATGGTGTTGTTTCTCTTCCAGTTACATTTAACAATCCAACTATTAAACCTAGGATTATTAATACTGTTGTAGCTACAGGCGTATCACCTGAACTAAATATTCCTAATAGTAAGGCAACTACTACACCAATAATGAATGCCCAACTTCCTACTTTTGCAATTACGTCCATATCTTTAGCCATTTCAAATCACCCTCCTGATTTTTTTAATTGATTATTAATAAAAATATAGTTACAATATTTATAAATTTTACTCATATAAGGTCGAGTAGTATGAATTTGTATGACGAGTTATATTGCCTGTTTTAACAATGCCACAGTGGTGGTATTGGCCATAATTGAGCTTGTAGAAAAAATTTATAAACAACCTGTCTGTTATCAAAGCATAGCTAAATATAGTTAAATTATTATTAATTTCAAATACGAGGGGTGTATAAAATGATGAGTCCAATATTAATAGGGGTTATTGTCGCAGTAGCTATAATTGTATTATACTTTGTTATAGCATACAATAGATTCGTAGTATTAAAGAATAGAATCGAGAATGCATGGTCGCAAATTGATGTACAATTAAAGCGAAGATACGATCTTATACCTAACTTGATTGAGACAGTAAAAGGTTACGCTAAACACGAAAAGAAGGTGTTTACTGAAGTAACTGCTGCAAGAACTGCAATGATGGGTGCTAATACGCTACCTGAAAAGGCAAAGGCAAATAATCAATTAACGAGCACATTGAAGAGTTTGTTCGCTGTAGCTGAAGATTATCCAAAATTGCAAGCTAATCAAAACTTCATGATGTTACAAGAAGAATTATCAGGAACAGAAAGCAAAATCGCATATGCTAGACAAGCATACAACGACTCAGTATTAAGCTACAACAACGGCATACAAGTGTTCCCCGGAAGTATTGTTGCAGGAATGTTTAGCTTCAAGCAAAGAGAATTCTTCAAAACTGATGAAGTAGAAAAGGCTCCTGTAAAAGTAAAATTCGAATAAGTCTTTATTTCTTTTTTATATTTATAATTATTTAGAGGGATTACATGAACGCATTCGATGAAAGCGCTATAAATAAATTTAAGAGTTATTTCTTGATGTTCTGTTTCGCATTAGTTATAGTTGCATTAGGATACGTATTTGGATTAATATATGGTCGGGGAAATCAAAGCATAATAATATTTTTTATGGTAATAGCGTTTATTATTGCAGTTATAATGGCATTAGTTAGTTTCTATTCTGGAGATAAGGCTGCATTAAGCATTAGTAAAGCATATCCTGCAAATAGAAAAGATCATGCACACTATATTAATAGTGTTGAAGGACTGGCAATCGCTGCACAGGTTCCTACTCCCAAAATATATGTTCTTCCAGATCAATCAATTAATGCATTCGCTACAGGTAGAAATCCTGAGAATGCCTCTATAGCCGTTACTGAGGGAGCTTTGAAGAAGTTAAATAGAGTAGAGCTTGAAGGCGTGATTGCGCACGAGATGGGTCACGTAAAGAATTATGATATAAGATTGATGACTATTACGGTAATACTTGTTGGATTAATTGCCTTGATGAGCGATTTCTTTATACGAGGAATGTTATTTGGCGGAGGAGAAGGAGATAATCGTGAACTTAATCCAGTATTCTTAATTCTGGGAATAGTTCTAGCAATTCTTGCGCCACTAATCGCACAACTAATACAATTAGCAATATCGCGTAAGAGAGAATATGCTGCAGATGCACAAGGAGCAATACTCGGCAGACATCCTGAAGGACTTGCGAACGCGTTAAAGAAAATAAAGAAAGATTCTATGGAAACAAAGAATGCAAGCAAAGCAACAGCACACTTATACTTTAGTAATCCATTAAAGAAAGGATTCTGGAATAACTTGTTCTCGACTCATCCTTCTATAGATGAGCGAATCAGAAGATTAGAAACGATGTAGAATAGTGATTCTAGACATAAAATTTAAAAACGTCATAAATAGTGGGATACTATGAGCGAAGCACTTACATTTCTCATACGTCCTGCGATAGGATTACTTATCGGAATGATTTTATTTTATACAGGATTCAGAGGCCTTAAGATGAAGAGGCTCATAGAGAATACACCTACGTCTAAAATAAGATCTTTAGCAATGGGTCTTGTAGAAGTATATGGAGAAGCATTGCCTGAAAATAAGACATTAAAGAGCCCCTTATCAAAAACAGATTGCGTATACTATTCTGTAAATATAGAAGAGTATCGCAATAAGGGAAAACACAGTGAATGGGTCAGTATATATGATAAGCAAAGCGAAGAAAAATTTCGTATAAAAGATGAAACGGGAGAGATTCTCGTGAATCCTAAAGATGCTCAAATGGTATTGTCTCCAGACAGCGTGTCACAATCAGGACTAGGAAAAGATCCTACTAAGAATATTATGAATTTTCTAACGACAAACAAAATAAAGTATGAAGGCCTTTTAGGAATAAACAAAACCATGAGATACACTGAAATAATTATTGCTCCAAAAGATAAGTTGTATGTGATGGGAAATGCAACCATCGACAAAAGCAAATCAGCGACATCTAAAGGATATGAAAATGTCATAATATCTAAAGAAAAAGATAATAACATATTTTACATATCAGATAAACCAGAAAAAGAATTACTAAAAACATTTAATTGGCAAATAATACTCGGAATATATCTAGGAGGAGCAATGATGTTCTTCTGTTTAATAACAATCATTTTTATGGTATTAATATCATAATTAGTTAATAAGTGAGGTGGAATTATGTTTGGTTTGAATATATTATCAGCGTTCGGTTCAACTATTATCTTAGCTTTCGTAATAGTTGTGGGAATAGGACTACTATCTTATATTATAGCAATATTCAACGGATTGATACAGTTAAAGAACAATATAAAGAAATCTTGGGCAAACATTGACGTATTATTAAAACAAAGATACGATGAATTACCGAACCTTGTAGAAACTGTTAAAGGATATATGAAACATGAAAAGAAAGTATTAACGGAGATAACGTTGGCAAGAACGGCGATGATGAGCGCAACAACAAAGGCAGATAAGGCAGGATTTAATGACAAGCTAAGTAAAAACATAAAAACGTTGTTCGCTGTAGCAGAGAACTATCCTAAACTTCAAGCAAGCGATAATTTCTTAAAATTACAAGAGAGAATTAGTGCATTAGAGAATGAAATAGCAGACAGAAGAGAATTTTACAACGATAGCGTAAACAACTATAATATACGAATACAATCTATTCCGGATGTTGTTGTTGCTAGAATGTTAAAGTATACGGAAGAAGACTTATTCAAAGCAACAGACGATGAAAAGAAGGTTGTAAAAGTAAATACGGATGTTTAGAGGATAATTTATGTGGTTTATATTCGCGTTAATATCTGGAGTGTTCTTTGCAATTAATAGTTTGATGATGCGAAGGTACGCTAAAGAACACGAGGATATGTGGATATTTTCATTTTCCTTCAGTCTCTTTTGTTCAATAATACTTCTACCTTTTTTTATATACGAATTTAAATTAACAAATACTGCGGTATTTTGGGGAGGAGTAGTATTAATAGGCACAGTTGTAGTAATTAATAATCTTATGGGGTTTACAGCATCCAAACTTTTAGGACCGTCGACCCAAAATATTATTGGAAAGTTTAAATTAATATGGTTAGTAATTACAGGACTTATCTTATTTAGTGAAGTTTTGACGCTTACAAAAATAATAGGGATAATACTTATCATATCTGCATCATTGTTAGTTATTGATTATAAAAGCTGGAAAGTCTCGAGAAAAGGCATAATCTTAGTTTTCGTAGGAACGTTAACATCCACACTATATGCTATAATTATAAAGAAGCTAATAGTGTTGTCAGGACCACTTACATTAACATTTTTGGTATTCTTTATCCCTATGCTACTTAACGCAATAGTTATTCCTAATTTTATTAAGAGAGTTAAAAAGGAATATTCTAAAGTTTCTAACATTAAAGCGTTGTTTTTTATTGGCCTAGCAGGATCAGTAGCCAACCTCGCGCTAATTAAAGCCTTATCTTATAGTGAGTTATCGGGAGTATATCTCATTATGGAGGCGTCACTGATTGTAATTATTTTTGGAGAGCATTTCGTATTAAAAGAAAAAGAAAGGGTTCTCCTAAAAGCCCTTGCCGTGTGTCTGGCAATAGTTGGAGCCTTACTAGTACGTGGAATATTGTGAAACAATAGCTTATCGCCTAGCACTAGTCAGCCCACAAAAACATATTTAAACAGGATTTGATTCTTGAGGTTATGCTTACATTATCCGAAACTTTATCATATTACAAGAGAAGAGATGTTCAAAAGTTAATTTTAGAACATGCTAAAAATAAAGAGATAGGAGTAAGATTCCATGAAAGTTTTGGTAAGCGTCCAGATATTCTAGCTTACGAGAACGATATCTTAGAATCCGCTAAGAGAGGATGTACTAGTTTGCATTGTTCTGAAGAAACATGGACTAATCCTTTAGAATTAAATGCAAATTTTAGGCGAGCAGAATTGGATAATCTAAGATGTGGTTGGGATCTAATATTAGATATTGACTGCCCTTATTGGAATTTTAGTAAATTAACAACATACGTATTTATTAAAGCATTAAAGGATCACGGTATTGAATGTGTTACAGTAAAATTCTCGGGCGGAAAAGGATTCCATATCGCTGTTCCATTCGAAGCATTCCCGGAAAAGGTAATAGGAGTAGAAGTAAAGAATCTATTCCCTGAAGGGCCTAGAAAGATTGCAGAGTATTTATTACATTATATTACAGAGAACTTAGTTATAGTTGACAAAGAAAATAACACGATAAAGTTCGGAAAAGTAGACGTTAAATTTGATAAGATGTTAAAAGAAACAGAAAAAACTGAAAAGGACTTAACTATAACTAGATGTGAAAGTTGTAAAAAGAAAATCATTGAGAAAGATAATGATGGTTTTGTAGAATACGTTTGTCCTGCTTGCGAGTATAGATCAAAAGACGTCGATAAGAAATATATGACTTGTCCTAAATGTAAAAAAATAATGGACAAATATCAAAACAAGAAAGCATTATGCGAGTGTGGCTCAAACAAAGTTAAAAAAGAATTAGATCTATCATCTATAATTAATGTTGATACAATATTAATAAGTTCTAGACACATGTATCGTATGCCTTATTCTTTACACGAAAAAACAGGATTAGTTTCTGTTCCGTTCGATATAAAACACATATTGAAATTTGATAAGATAGAAGGGGATACAAAGAAGTTCAAGCCGTACAAATTCTGCGATAGAGATGAAGCAAAAAAAGGTGAAGCAACAAACTTATTTCAAAAGGCATTCGATTATAAATCAGAGGGCTCTATTAAATACAAAGACAATATTCGAAAAGTATTTGAGAAGGAAAAAAGAGAAATCACCTCTCAAAATCTTAACGTCGATAACACAGCAATTCCTGAAGAATTCTTCCCACCATGTATAAAGAAGATTAGCGCAGGATTAGAAGATGGAAAGAAGAGAGGATTAATGATCCTAATTAATTTCTTAAGTAGTTGTAATTGGGAATATGATAAAATAGAAGAATACGTGATGAAGTGGAATGAGAAGAATAAACCAGACAAATTAAGAGAAACATACATTAGAGGACAATTAAGATATCAAAAACAACAAGCAGGAATAACTAAAGAAAAAATGATGCCTCCGAATTGTGATAATAAAGGATATATGATAGATACACAATTCTGTTGCCCGGATGGATTATGTAAGAGTATAAAGAACCCTGTTCAATATGCAAAGAAGAGAGCATGGATGGCAAATAACGTCGATAAAAAGCCTAAGAAGAAAACTGTTAAGGAAGAAAGTAAGAAAGAGAAAATTGAGAACTAAGATAAATTTATAATTCTGACTGAAGTTCTCACTTTATAATGGATGCAAACTTGTTTAGATCTTATGTGGAGAAATATCACCGTAGATGGCTCAGCGAAACAGTAAACGTTTCAGCGTCTAAGGGCATAGGAATAGATTTAGTGGACGACACTATCGGAATAGAGATGAAATGTAGATTAAATATCTACGCCACTAATTATCCGGTTCATGCATATCAGGTGCAACAATTTGAAGAAAACCATCCTGAGAAAGAACTCTTCTGGGGATTTCTAAGTTACGGTTTAACTAAACCCGTTAGTAAAATAAGACGCGGAGAAAATCTTATTAAACTAATAACAGACGTAGAGGTAAGATTGATAGAGTGGGAATGGATAAAACAATTTCCTATATCTAGCCCTAAAACAGGACCATACATATATGTACATTCTAAGGATTTCCCTCCAGAAAACACATTTGAAAAATATTCTAAGAACGGAGGAACAATCTATTTACCTAAAGAAAGTATATTAGAAGAGAAGATAAATCAATCCACAAAAATAGAATCTGATGCTCCCTTTTAAAAATTTAAAAGAATCCGCAAGAGGTTTTATCCTCTTGTGTTCTAAACTATAAAAAAATTAGTAAAGAATTTATTTCTTTTTCTTTCTGCCGCCACGAGCCATCTTTGCTCTAGCAACATTACCCTTCTTATCTACAAAGTATAGATAACCGGATACCTTCTTTACACCGACTTTTGCAACCTTCTTAGCGCCCTTCTTAGCCTTTCCGCCACGAGCCATTGTTGCTGAGGATATATCTCCTTGTTTATCTACAAAGTACAAATTACCCTTCTCTTTCTTAATTCCAACTTTTGCTACTACTTCAGCCATTTTTTCACCCCAACCCACTTATCATGAGTTATAGTATTATTTCTTAGAGGAACTTGTTTATAAAGTTTATTATTTAACGTATTTTTTCTAGTCGGGGAAAGAAAGTTTAATAGTCGGGTCGTCTGTTAAGACACCTACTAATTAGGCTGTTTGACTACATTAATGTATATTATCGTCGTAATTAACGCCATGAATAATGCTAAGAAAAATGAAAAAAGACTTGATGACCAAACTAACACAGCATAGAATATGGTTGTTATGGCGCACAATATATATACTGTCCTTGAATAGAAGAAAAGACCTAAACCATCGCTGGC
>JANNSE010000125.1:0-14360 GCA_031402215.1 Candidatus Woesearchaeota archaeon
CTGGTAACTTACCAGTACAACAAGCATTCGCAGTAGCAAATGAGTTAGTAGCAACAATGATAAAAGGAATTGTAGAGACAATCGCAATACCATCATTAGTAAACTTAGACTACGCAGATGTTAAAGCAATCATGACAGATGGCGGAGTAGCAGCAATTGGTGTAGGAGCATCAGATACAAACAACAGAGTAGAAGAAGCAGTAAAGGGAGCATTAAGCAACCCATTATTAGACATAAGCTACGATGGTGCAACTGGAGCAATAATACACATTAGCGGCGGAAACGACATGACATTAGATGAGATCAGCAGAGTTGGCGAATTAGTAACAGAAGCAATGGATGAAGACGCAAATGTTATCTGGGGAGCAAGAGTCTCTGAAAGTATGAAAGGCAAATTAACAGTAATGACAATAATTACTGGTGTAAAGAGCCCATGGATACTTGGAAAGACTTCACCAAAGCAACAAAAGGCCAACAGACAAAGAATGTCTGATGAATTAGGCATAGAAATAGTAAGATAAAACTTACTTATCTTTTTTTTATTTATTTTTAATGTTTTCATTGCAAAGAATCTCACAATCAAAGTGTTTTCACGATCCGTTATGGATGTAATTCTTTGCCTTCACTCATCACCCCCAACGATCAAAGTGAAGGCAAAATTTTTTAAATTCTAGATTGAGCTATATTCTAAAAGTAAGAAATGTGTTAAAAAGTTAAAGATATAACTAGAACAAGATAATAAACTAAAAATAAGAATAAAAAATTAGGCTATTTTTCTCTTTTCAGCATCCAAAATCCTTTGGTGTTCTGGAGCTAATCTGAAATCATGCTGTACACCTTTTGACATCAAGTTGACAAGATAATTTAGCCTGGCTTTAATCTCTAAGCTATCCGTAGTTATACTTCTAGCTTCAGTCACAGCAAGAGCTATTTCTGAATGTATTTGTCTGGTGATGTTTTGTATAAAGTCTCTATGTTTTCTCATGGAAATAAGCGGTTCATTAAGCGACTTCAAAAAATTCGTGGCTTCAACAATATCTGAAAAAGCAAGTTCATCTACATCTAATTCCTCTATATCGCGACCATCTCTTCCTATTTTATCGGCCAAGTCAATAATTTTGTTAATACTATTTGAACACTCCTTAATTGCATTATTAAGACTGTTTTCATTCTTTATAAAAATCATAGAATCCTTAACTAGTTTCGGATCAAAACCACCAGCTATCCTAATCATATCCGATTGCGATTTCAAAATTTCCACTGTATCAGAAGCGATTCCATTAACGGCCCCGATAATGTACTGTTTTTTACCAAATAAAAGCCCTGCCTCAGCAACTATATCTTGCATTTGCTCAATAAGCTTTGTTATATTAACGGAATTTTTTTCAACAAAAGCATTAAGAGCCTTCGAATGAACAACATCAGATTCAGTAAGTTTTACATGCGTAATCTGCTCCATAAATCTTATATCAGAATTACTAAACTGACTTTTAACATTATTTGCATGTTTAGCAGCGGTAAGGTTAGCTTCTTCTGCTTCTCTTTTAGCAGCGCTGACTGCTTCTCCTAAAGACGCATCTATCTCTCTTAAAAGAGGTAGAGCGCTGTTACTCGTGGTAATAATCTTATCAACGTGGGGTATGAAATTTCTTTTAAGTTCGTTTTCAAAACCAGTTATAATATTTGCCTCTCCTGATTCCAATTCATTCATTTTATTAACATCTTTTGTTAATGCCTGAGAATCATTAGCTATTCTCTCAGCTAGCTTCGGATCAACTTGTTTATCAAAAGGGGAATGAATTACATCATTTGTTTTTTTGAACACATCCATAAAACTCATAATCTCAACTCCACATAGTTATAATATTATAATCCTGAACATTAATACTTATAAAGTTTGCGAATGAAATAGAATTAAAGAATTAATAAAAAAAATAGAAATAAAAGAAGCTTTACTTCTTCTCCATATATCCACACTTACCACATGTCCATCTGTTCTTGTGGTTTGCCATGAATACTGAACATTTTGGGCAAGTCTTGTTTCTTGCTTTTGCTTTTGTGCCCGTTATTTCGTATATCTTGTAAACATTATACTGCTTACCTCTCTTAACTGGACCGCCTTTCTTTTCTGCTGCGCCCTTAGCGCCGCCTTTTGCTGCTGGTTTTGCTGCCATAATTATTCACCTTGATTATAACTTATTTTTTCTTTTTGCCGCCCTTAACTGGAGCTGCTGCTTGTTTTGCTGCTTTTGCTTTTTCCTTAGCTGCTTTTTGTTCTGCTTTAGTCAGATGTCTTAACTTTACAAACTCTCTTTCAAGTGTCTGTAATGCTTTATCATTATCGTAAAAGTATCCCGTCATTATTGCTCTTTCAGAACCATAATCTGTAGTTATTTTTCTGATTACTGTCATAGCCTCTTTTGAAGATAACTTGTGACATAAATCCTTGATCATATCTATTCTTGATGGTGTTTTACCTGAGAATACCACTTTAGCTTCGAAATATGTTCGATGCATTAATGGCTCATTACTTTTCTTTAAAACCTCAATATCCATTTTATTTACCTCATATCTAAATTGTTAAATTTATTTTACTTTGATAGCGTATTCGCCTTTCAAGTCTACATTTATTTTTTTAGCTATTGTTGAATTTGCTACATCCATGAAATATATTCTGCCTTGCCAATTAGTGCTAAAAGCATTTCTCTTACATACTGGGCAAGTCTCCCCATCTACGAATATTTTGCATTTTTTGCATACCTTCTTTTTCATTTTGAACCTCGAATATAATTTTATTATTTAATTAATAATCCTTAACTCTTTGCTTTCTTATCTTCCTTAGCTTCTTTTACTTCTGGAGTATTTATCCAGTCGTCTTTTCCTAAACCATCTTGTCTCATTGTCAATCCGATTTTTGGATTTGTTAAGTCTTTATACGATACAGCAATTATTTTTGCTTTACATATATCTCCTACTTTTAATGAGTGTTTAGTATTTTTTCCAGATAATATGCCGTCTTTACCGAAACTTACGAAATCATTCATTGTCTGACTGATGTGTATCATTCCTTCTACTGGACCAATATTTATGAATGCTCCAAAGTCTGCAACATTTGTAATTTTTCCAAGTACAATTTCTTGCATTTCTGGTTTGAATGTTAATAATGTAAATTCTACGCTGTAATGTGCTGAACCGTCTCCTGGAAGTATTACTCCTTGACCTACTTCATCGATTCCTACTACGTCGATTACGAATCCTATTTCTTGACTTATGAAACCACTATATTTTTTCTTTATTTCTTGTGTCAATGCTAAGTCCATATCTTCACCAAATGATACTGGTGGTAATCTGACGAAATCTTTGACTCTTGTTTTGTAATACATTTTGTTCCTCACTCGAAATCGAGATATTTTTTTGATTTTAAAGTAATCAGGCGTATACCCTTATGCTTGGCTCGAAGCAGACGTTTCAAGGCTTGGTCCTGTGTACAGACTATGTCCTTGTTAGTAACACCTTCTAAGATCAAGTTGTCAGCATACTTTTCATTAATGGAATTTGGAAGGCTTTTTAAGTTTTTTTGTTTTATAAGCTTAATTGCTGTTTTTGCGAGCATTGCATTCTTACTACTTCCCTTAGCTAAATCATCTAGCTCGTCGAGACTACCTTGATATACACATAATTCGTATTGTTCAGTCATCAATCTCTTAATTTCCGCAAATACATCTACCTTAAATTGCGCCGGAATCATTAAAAAGTTTGTATCAAAAACTACTCTAAGCATATAGACGAAGAATCAAAGATAGTTTATAAAGGTATTTAAAAGAATTTAGGACGGACTTAAGATTTTCGCTTGTGAGATTTATTGTGATTTCTCCTTAGAATGTTTCGCTTTTTACCTAATCTTATTGTCATAGCCGTTTTTAATGTTTCATCTAAACGTAACGTCTTTTGTTGCTCTATGTATTCCACAAATATTCCTACAATCAAACTATATAACAGTATGAAGACCATTATGGTCAATAAACTGCTTTGAATTGTTCCATATATTCCTAAGACAAGTATACTCACGCCTAATATCATTCCTTTTGGTGCAAATGTTAATAATAAGAGATTGTCTAGAGAATAATGTCTATAGAATAAATGCAATACTAACAATCTTAATAATACATATGCTCCATATATAATTAGAGCTTGCCACCATAAGCCATTCTTGAAGGTTATAACGGCAACAAATCCTATCATCAAGAAAATTAACATTTCTAATGTCTTAAATATGAATGGAGAAAACTTGTACATACTAGTAGTTTTTCTAACATAACTATTACCGAAGAACGTTCCTAATATCATAACGGCAAACAGTCCTGAACCAGCCAATTGTTCTGTAACGATATATGTTAAAACAGTTACGGCAACTAATGCCAACTCATTGATTGGAGTAATATACCGATTTCTTAAACATCTAAATAAGATTATTCCTACAAGTACTCCTACACCGAGTCCGATTATAATATATTTCAAGAAATAGGCCGTATTTTCGAATACGTTTCCTTGTAAGCTATAAAATACCATTATACTGAATGCAAAGAATATGATCAAAGGATTAGCAAAATCTCCTTCACTTTTCAATTGATCCACTAAGAAATATTCGATAGATGATAGCAATATAGCTAGCGCAACAGCCTGCATAAAGGGAACGTGAACCAAAAATGTTGTCAATACTCCAAGTACAAGTATATTTAATGCCAGTATACTAAAAAACATAGTTACACTTTCAAAAGATAGAGTAATATTATCAGAATTGAGTCTAACACTTAACTCAAACATTAAAACAATGAGTAAGAATACACAAAAACTCTTTAGAAAATATACATCAAATCGAAATAATGGAGAATTTCCAATCGTCGACATTCCTAATAATAAACCCAGTAACACCAAAACTAGTTTATATCCCGTTCTACTGCCATTGGCTTTTCGTCTCAAAGACAAAACCATAATTCCCACCAGAACAACTATGCCAATCAGTATCAACTGTTCCAATAACATCCACACACCTCTTACAGACCTTACAAACATACCCAATATACATATTTATTAAGTTTGCGTTAAAAAGTGGGAAAATTTTAAAACAGACGAATCTAAATACGAGAATGGTGGACAAGAAGACCCAAATTAATAAAATATTGATCAATGTTAGAAAGAGGATTAAGCCAGACATTAAAGTAGTTAAAGATGCAGACGTTATAGTTAAGGAAATTAATGTCTTATTAAAAAAAGAGCATATTTCTGCAGAATGTGTAAAAGGTGGAAGCATAGCCAAGGACACATTCCTTAAGAATGATTATGATATTGACCTGTTTGTAAGATTTAATCAACAATATAAAAATCAAGATATATCTAGTATAACTGAAAAAATTTTAAATAAACTATGTAACAAATTGAAAGTAGCGTTGCATAGAATACACGGTAGCAGAGATTACTTTCAGTTCGATTTAAAAAAGAGTAAGACTGTGTTGGCATTTGAAATAATTCCGGTAATGTTAGTACACACGCATAATTATATGGATGCACAAAATATTACTGATTTAAGTCCAGAACACGTAGTATGGGTAAAAAAATATACTTCTAAAAAACCAGAACTTGTCGACGATATAAGACTTGCAAAACAATTCTGTAAAGCAAACAAAGTATATGGGGCCGAAAGTTACATCAATGGATTTAGTGGACACATATTAGACATATTAATTATACATTATGGCTCATTCATTAATCTAATAAACACATTCAGCAAATACTCGGAAAAAGATTTAAAAAAACCTATAATCATAGACACTGAAAAAAATTTGAGCAATCCGTTAAAACAATTAAATCAAAGTAAAATTACGCCTTTAATAATAATTGATCCAATACAAAAAGAAAGAAATAGTGCTGCAGCTTTAAACAAAGAAAAGCTTTTAATGTTTATTAACGCTGTAAAAAGATTTTTAGAAAAACCAGATAAAAAATTTTTTGAAGTAAAATATTTCGAAATAGAAACCGAAATTAAGAATTCTTTGAAAGAAATAAAAGAAAACTATAATCTAAGTGAAAAAGATGTTAACATAGTAAAAATAGATGTAGACACATTAGAAGGAAGTAAAGATGTCGTCGGTACAAAAGTATTAAAAGCATATGAAGACATACTAGAACACTTACGATTAAATGATTTTAAAATATTAGGAAAGGATTGGAAATTTAATTATGATGAGAAAAAAGCAGAGGCATATATTATTGTTGACAGAAAGATTAGTCGAGAATTAATGCAAGAAGGCCCTCCGACAAATGCGACGGTAAATTATAAAAAATTCAGAGATAAACATGTAGCGGCAGGCCACGAAATATTATTTAAAGATGGAAGAATATATGCAATGGTACCTCGTAAATTTTTAGATCCTAAATCATTCATCATCGATTTTGCAAAAAAAGATTTTGTAAGTCGAAGAGTTAAAGGATTATTTGTAAGGTGAAAAATGAAAATGTTCAAATACAAAACAATTCAAGCCAAACTAAAAACAAACAAATCAAGAGATTATTTGTGGAATAAAATGAATTCTCCAAAAAAGATACTTGAAATTGAACACTTGTATAACGGTTCAAAAATTAAGAAAATATCGGAAAATAATTATGAAGTCACAACTAAAAAAAGATATTTCTTCTTAATGTTCTTTCCTAAATCAGGTATTAATATCATGTTTATCAACAAAAAAGATGATTCTTCTTTGGCGTGGTTTGAAATCATAGGAGAAAAAAACTGCACGCTTATTCATGGGAATCATGTAAGAGTTGATGATGATAATGGAAAATGGTATAAAGAGCATAAAGAAAATGCAAGGAAACATTTTATGGAAGAGATTATCGAGCTTGCAAAATGAAAAAACCTACAAAAACAGACAAAACCATAAAGAAAACTAAGAGCGTAAACGAGCCGAAGAAGAGTAGAAAAATTAGTCCCACACTCGGCGCAATATTTGTTATTTGCGTGAGTTTCTTACTCGATAATATAGTCATACTAATAATTAACGCCATACAACATCCTATATTATTCAAAATATTTTATACCATAACGCTGTTAGGAGAAACATACACATTCATATGGATTGCAATAATATCGACAGCAATATTATTAATCAATCGCAGACCTATATTAGCATATTTATTAACATTGAGTATATCAGGAATTTTAGGTTGGCTAATAAAATTTTTAATTCAGAGACCTAGACCTTTTGAAACATTAAATATACCTAGCAACATAACAACAAATCTTAGTTCATTCCCGTCCGGACATACATTAATGTTTTTCTCAATAATCCCTGTAATGAGCAAGAATTTTCCTAAAATAAAAGGTTTGTTCTGGACTATTGCAATACTTGTCGGCGTTAGCAGAATATATTTAGGAGTGCATTATTTTAGTGATGTTTTAGCAGGAGCGATAATAGGATACGCAATCGGATGGATATGTATGAAGTGTGGTGAAAAATATGGTTGGAGTTATTGATTGGCACGAAATTAATAGAAAGATGATGCATATAGCCGGAGGAATAATCCTAGCTCTATTGATATATTACGATATAGCTCAGGCGTGGATGTTTTTACTATTAGTAGGAGCAGGAATAATAATTTCTATGTTATATATGATGTACAATGTTCCAGTCATAAATTTCTTTTTGAACAAATTCGAGAGAGCACACTTACTCAAAAAATTTCCAGGCAAAAGCGTTATTTATTTATTCTTAGCAATGGTATTTATGATGCTAATGTTCGAGAAAAGCATAGTACTAGCTGGAATAATGATATGGACTTTTGGAGACAGTATGTCTGCTCTTGTAGGCAAACACTATGGAAAATGGAAACATCCAACTAACAACAGATTGCTTGAAGGTACAATTGCAGGAATAATTGCCGGTAGTGTCGCTGCATCATTCTTTGTATACTGGCCGTATGCATTAATAGCATCATTAGTTACACTAGGAATAGAGTCTTTCGAATGGAAAATGTATAGAGAAACATTCGACGATAACTTCTTTGTACCAGTCATAGGAGCATTCGTTATTTATTTTTTGATGATTGTATTTTAAGATTATTTTTTAATTTTTTTCTAGAACTTTTTAACAAACCTTTATAAATAATATAGACATCTACGGACCCAGGTGGTAGTATGACTAACATGAAAAATGATGTAAAAAATAACAATAATATACTAATTAATGATGATGTACGTAAGAGAATTATAGACGAGCAATTCGGAGATATTCTTGGACAAGAGCGTGTAAAAAAAGATCTGAAATCTGCATTATTGATGGATAGACACATAATATTAGTGGGCAATCCTGGAATAGGTAAGACAACTCTCGCAAAGAATGTTGCAAGAATTCTGCCTGACATAAAAGTTAATGATTGTGGATTCAATTGTACTCCAGATAAACCAATCTGCCCTGAATGTAAAAATAATGAAGGAAAAATTAAGACTAAACACATTATTGGCGAGAATAGATTTATTAGAGTTCAAGGTTCGCCAGATTTGACTGCTGAAGATTTACTAGGAGATATTGATCCAATAAAAGCGATGAAATTTGGACCATTAAGTATTGAAGCATTTACACCAGGAAAAATATTCAGAGCAAACAACGGAATATTATTCTTCGATGAGATTAATAGATGTAGTGAGAAATTACAAAACGCTTTACTTCAGGTTTTAGAGGAGAAAAGAGTAACTATTGGAAGTTATAATATTGATTTCCCTGCAGAATTTGTATTCATAGGAACAATGAATCCTGAAGACACTAGTACAGAACCATTAAGCGACGTATTCTTAGATAGATTCGACATGATATATATGGCTTATCCAGAAACATTAGCAATAGAAAAGAAGATTGTGATACTGAAAGGTAAAACTATTGAGGAAGTAAGTTTCCCAGAAGAATTACTAGATACAACAATACACTTTATCAGAACATTGCGTGAAGATGCAAATATAGAGAAAAAACCATCGGTAAGAGCGAGTCTTGGAATATATGAACGTGCACAAGCAATAGCATATCTTTCAAGAGATAAAATCGTGACAAGCGAACACATTAAAGAAGTAATGTTATCTGTATTAACACATCGTATAAAATTAAAACCATCAATCAAATACCTGGAAACGCCCGAGAAATACTTGGAGGAGGAATTTCAAAAATTTAAGGGCAGAAAAAGTGGTTATACCTAGCCTTGAAACAACACAAGACGACGAGGATGTTGAAAGAATAATCCCTAAGTTAGACGATTTAGAAGAACACAAAGGTAAACTAAAGAATCAGACTGATGAAGATAAATTAATGCATTCTATTTTAGATGACGATAAAGAAACAATAAGTGATGGTAGATTAATTTCTGAAAGTGTAACACAAGGTATTGGTAGTTTAACCCCTGATATGATATTCCAAAATTTAATCAAAGATTACAAGTTAGCAAAGAAATTATACGGTGAAACAATTATTAGAGAATTAACTGGTTACAGTCCTAATTATATTGAAAAAAATATTAACATTCCAGAGTTTAGAAAAGAATTACAAAAAAAGATCAATGAAAAAATCGATACACTAAAAGATGAGGGATTAATAAACAAAGAAGGCAATATAACGGATAAAGGACTAACTTTGAGTGCATTAGTGCTTTACGTCGAAGAACTCGATCACTTAATTCCAAAAGGTTTTGGTGAGAAACAAAGTAAAAAGAAAACCATATATGGTGATAAAGAAGATTATAAGACATTCAAAAATAACAGATATAGAGACTTGGCTATAAAACAAACAATTAAACAATCTTTACGTCGAGGGCATACTGAAATTATTAAATCAGACTTTGTTGCATATAATCGTAAGAGTGAAGGAAAAATATCTATAATCTATGGAATTGATGCATCTGGAAGTATGAAAGGAGAGAAATTAAAGATTGCGAAAAAAGCAGGAATTGCTCTAGCATTCAAAGCAATACAAGAAAAGAATCGTGTAGGATTAGTTGTATTTGGTTCTGACATAAAGGATTGTATTCCCCCGACATTAGATTTTATGGAGTTGTTGCGAAAATTATCTGAGATAAGAGCATCTATGGAAACAGATATTTCTAAGAGTATAACTAAGGCAGTAGAATTATTTCCAAAATACGATACTAAACATCTAATATTATTAACAGATGCTTTACCGACTAAGGGTCAGATTCCTGAGAATGAAACATTACAAGCAGTGAGTAAAGCTCGGTCAGAAAAAATAACTATTTCTTTAGTTGGAATAAACTTAGATAATAAAGGCCTAGAGCTAGCTAAGAAAATAACTGAATTAGGTCAAGGAAAATTGTATAAAGTTACAGACCTAGAAAGTGTCGACAAGATAGTCTTAGAAGATTATGCTGCAATAAAAAGTGGATAGAAATAAATAATATTACTTCGGGAAGTAATGATTAAAGCTTCTGTCTGAAGTTTTTACTGCTTTATGTAATTTTGCCCAAGAAGTTGCTTTATCTGTGCCTATTAAATCTGTAAGTTTCAATAAGTAAGAAGTATTTCTGTATGTTTCTTGTTTCCCAGATCCGCCTATCATGACACGATCAGGGGTTTCATATTCTTTAGCAATTCTACGACTATTACATCCGCCAAAAAAATATATTGCATGTGAACTAGCACAGTTTTTTGTTAACTCATATAATTCACGCATATGATCAGTATGACCACGCATTTGAACTATATCATATGTAATATTTTTACGAGACATCTCATTTAGAACTGATTCTAAATGTGGTTTATTCACAACGTGCATATAACTAGTTTTAATAGAACCATTTTCTAGGTTAGGGACAGAAATCTTTAGATAATTATTTTTCTTAGTAAATTGCAATTTAAACTTTTTAGAACGCAAATTATTCTTATCTTTTAATGATTGTATAACATATGAATATTCGCCAGTATTAGCACAAGCTACAAGTATAACGTCATCGTTAAATTCAGATATAGAATTTGCCGTGCTAGGTCTGAAATTATACATAATATTATTCCAGTGAAGTTTAGGTAAAGCTATAGGTGCAGCTAGTATGGCTGCTAAAGTCAATATTTTTGCAGTTTTTTGGAATGACATTTTAATTGAAACTCGGGTAATTTTATAATTGTTATGGTATATAAAATGCGCAAAGAACAGAAAAAATCAGATTTGTGTGGGTGAGGTGATTTAAAGTTGTCCTTTGCACAATTTTATAATGTGATGTTTTTATGAAAAAATTATTTCTTGACGTGATATCCTGTTTTTGAACGAGAGTTATATTTATTTTTTGGATGATATGCTGCTCGTACTCTGAATTTAGTGTCAGGCGCAAACTTTCCAACCACGTTTTGATTGAATCCTGCTCCGATATCAAATTGTCCTATACCTGTTTTAATTTGGGCTACGGCATCTATTTCTCCATAGTCCCACATAGGACCTTTCTTTACATCGAAAGCAACATCGCCGAATGCGCTTACGTTTATATCTAAGTCTCCTGTTAAAGAGAATGTGTGCGATAAAACGTAACCAACAATGGCTTTACTTTTAATATGTCCTTCTGCATCTTGAAGACCGTCAATGGACGCAGGTACTTTCTTACCAAGAACTAATGGAAGTGCCTTTACACTCGCAAAAGTATTTTTGAAAAATAATCTATATTCTAGACCAAAACCTACTTGAGTAGATAAAAAACTTGCATGTGTAGATTCTGTTTTAACACCTAAATTTTTCACTAAACCTGTAGGTGTATATATCATGTTTTTTCCGAAGTAACCATCTTTACCGTAGAATTCCATAAAGCCATAAGCTTCTGATTTAAGAGGTAAATTATAGAATATATTTACTCTAGTTTTATTTTTTCCATCTGATTGTGCATGATATTCTACACTGCTTTGAGAAAATTCTGAAGCTGGAACTTGTTTAACTGAATCAGATTCTGCTGTTTGTCCAGATACTACAATTGGAGCCGCAACTAATGCTACGCCAACGCCTATTTTTTTTAACGTGTTTTTTTTCATTTTATTCTCGATGTTTTGAATATAAATATATAAAATGCACAAAGAACAGAAAAAATCAGATTTGTGTGGGTGAGGTGATTTAAAGTTGTCCTTTGCACAATTTTATAATGTGAGTTTTTGTGATTTTTGTTTGAATATAAAAAGCACGAAGAACATAGAAATTCTCGGGTGAGGTGTTTGGCTGTGTCAGAAATCGTATGTATCGATTTCTGATCACATTCAAGAAATATTATTTCTTGATGCTCTTCGTGCGAGGTGAGGTGTTTGATTTTTATTTTATGCTGCTCCTGATGGCTTCTTTGGATCTCCGAAATCATATCTAAGACCTACGTATGCACCTTCAGTTCGTGTTTTACTAATTATTGGTTCGAATTCTGAAATTCCAGGTCCTCGAAAGGATCTAAAAACATCAAGTTCTACTGAATCCATACAACCTAATGATTCAGCACTAAATTTAGCCTTAGGAGCAAAACCTGGAGAGTAATGCATATGTGTGTCAACAGTAGCTCCAAGAGCATAACTATTTGGAAAACCTATTGCAAATAATCTTTCTCTTAAAACTTTTTCTTGCTCTGCTTTATCCCAAAAGTATGCTTTATCGGCAACTGAATTAGGAACTACAAGAGCAGTTGTGGAAGGAACATACTTATCAGTGCAACCATTTGTTATGTCAATTAAATCAGGTTTACCTGAATTAAAATTGAACCAAGTTAAACCGATAACTATTTTCATATCTTGTTTAAGTTGTTTTAAATCCATTTTTATCCTCTCAATTTAAACTAAATACTAATCTTACATCTTTGTTGTATACTTTAAGACCGTAGTCTCCTGAATAATCAATTCCTTCTCTGTCAATCATTTTTTCAATCTCGTTCAAAGTTAAATTTGAAACGACTTTCTGACGATAGATTCTTTTAATATTGCTTGGCATTGTAATCACTTCTTGACTTTATCATCGATTGTATTAGTTGCAGTATTTTTGTGAACTTCTACTTGGCCCGGTCTAGTATCATAAAAGTAAGTGCTACTTAGATAATTCCCGTCTGCATCTGTATGAGTTTCTGAATTTGGTACAAACCATATACTTGGTTTTATATGATACTTGAATTCTCCGTCGTATACTTTAGTGCCTGTTTCTGTTTTAGTAATTGCATACTTTTCATTTGGTAAGAACCAAACAGTATCAACATCTCCTCTTGTTGGTAATCTCACATCCTCGATGTGGTATCCTTTCGGCATATTTACACCTACGATTGGAACTGCAGGAGCGTTGTTATTCTTTATACTACAATAGGCTACACCAAATAATGTACCTATAGTAAATAGAGCTTTACCTAAACCCCAAAGTCCTCTACGGAAAGTTCTTCCACTTTCAGGATCTTGGATAAGTGCTTTAGTTTGATCAATTTCATTCTTGATACCTTCATAAAAGCTTACAGGAGAATCATCTGGTCTCAGATATTTCTCATCAATACTCTTATGTGGTTCTGTAAAGTGATGTTGTATTAAATGACTCATTTTTTACCCCCATCGTCTTAGAACGACTTCCGCACACATTTTAATTGTTACTTAATAGTAGTATATATACTAACTTATATTTAAATGTTTCGTTTTTGTAGTCACTTAGAAGGAACAACAACTCTTAAGAAATGCGTTTAAGAAAGAAGCAAATTCACCGTCGAAGAATTATTTTAGATTTTTTAATTCTCTTCTAAGATTATCTAAGAATTTTGGCCAATCAGCAACCTTAACACTTCCACCACATGCGTGAGTGTGACCGCCACCATAACCATCGACGCCGACTAAAGCTTTTTCTAGAATAGGACGAACTTCTAAATCTACAGATCTGAATGAGCACCTATATTCATCTCCTTTAAGTCGAGCAATCAGTATAACTTTCTCAGGATTATAATACATTAACTCATTAGATAAATCAGACGTTAAAGAGTATCTATCTTCATACTCAAATAGAACTAAAGGTTCTTTTGTAATTTTTACTTGAGATCGCATCTTTTCATAAATCTCATTAAAGAACAAGTAATTCTTATAGATAAATTTACCAGCAGGAGTTGTTTGATCAAGTATTTCTGCAGGATCATTTATGCGAGTTAAAATCTTAACTGCAGTCATAGATTCTTTAGTAGGATACTTCAAGTTAAAATTAATAATCTTACACAATAATCCTAGTCGAGTTTCGAATAATACCGTACCAGCGCTTTTAATCTTTAAACCCTTAGGCAACAAATCAGGATATTTTCTAGAAAAATCTTTGTGGAATTCAGGCACAAACCAATCACCA
>JANNSE010000126.1:0-12605 GCA_031402215.1 Candidatus Woesearchaeota archaeon
ACGCGACCATCATTTATGTCCATAAAGGGACCGTACGTATTAAATATTCTTATAATCTTAACGTCAACTTTATTCATACGATAATAATCCATACAAAGACATTCAGCCACACGTTTACCTTCATCATAACAACTTCTTATCCCTATAGGATTAACATTTCCCCAATACGATTCTTTCTGTGGGTGTACTAAAGGATCGCCATAAACTTCCGAAGTGGATGCCTGTAAAATAGAAATTTTTAGACGCTTAGCAAGCCCTAACATATTAATCATACCTATAGTTGAAGTCTTTATGGTTTTTATAGCGTTATATTGATATGCAGGAGGTGAAGCTGGGCACGCTAAATTATAAATCTGATCTACCTCGATAGTTAATGGTTGAGTTATATCTTGCCTAATAAATTCAAAGTTAGGATTAGATAATAAATCTTTAATGTTATCCTTTGAACCAGTAAACATATTATCAACGCAAATAACTGTATGACCTTTATTAAGTAAATATCTACACAAATTACTACCAATAAATCCTGCTCCGCCAGTAACAAGAATTGTTTTCATTTTACCACCTAGCATCGTTAATTATTATTGAGAATCATATTCGCTATACCATGATATAAATTCTCTAACCCCTTCCTCAATACTTATTTTGGGCTCCCAGTTCAATAATTTCTTAGCTTTAGTTATGTCTGCCCATGTAGCAGGCACATCTCCAGGCTGTAAGGGCAAGTTTTTTTTCTTGGATTTCTTTCCTAAATTTTTTTCTATTAACTCTATAAAGTAATCCAATTCTACAGGTCTGTTATTGCCTAGATTTAATATCTCATAACCTGTATTTAAATCGGCGGACTTTAGTATTCCGTCCACTATGTCCGTAACAAAGGTAAAGTCTCTCTTCATATGTCCATTATTAAATACAGATATTTCCTCGCCATTTAATATATTCTTCGCAAATAACCATGCAGCCATATCGGGTCTTCCGTATGGACCATATACAGTAAAGAATCTTAATCCTACACTTCTAATCCCATATAAATGATAATAAGTGTAAGCCATCAATTCATTTGAACGCTTAGTTGCCGCGTATAAAGATATAGGATTATCTACTGGGTCAGATTCGGAGAAAGGTATTTTAGTGTTACCACCGTATACTGAACTTGATGAGGCATATACGATGTGCTTGTTACCGTTTTTCTTTGCACATTCGAACACGTTCATTGTTCCTTCTATGTTACTTTTCACATAAAGATGTGGATTGGTCAAAGAGTATCTTACTCCGGCCTGAGCCGCCAAATGTATTATTTTATCAAATTTATGCTCTTCAAAAACTCTTTGCAAAGCAGCAAAATCTTCTAGATTGATTCTGTAAATTATTGCTCCAGGTAATTTAGAGATTCTATGCTCTTTCAGTTCGATATCGTAATAATCATTAAAATTGTCCACTATTATTACTTCGTGTCCTTCATTAAGTAATCTTCTTGCTGTGTGAAATCCGATAAATCCTGCTCCACCAGTAACTAAATATTTCATAGTATATCACCAAAATTATTAAAAACAAACATGTTAATCATAACTCGTATTTATTTATATGCTTTATGTAATTACACTACTAAATATACGTAACTATAAAATTCAATTTACCACTAATTTACTCGAAAAAGAGTTGTTTTTAAAAGCTCAAATCAACCAGTATTTTAGATACTTTCATCAAATTTATAAATAAATTCCGTGTTCAGAATCGTGTGGGGTGTATTAATTATGAGTTCACATGAGCATTCAAAAGAAGATAGTAAAGATGAAATAAAATTTGATTTTTCCAAGGTTAAAAAAATATTTAACCCAAAAGTGATTAATGTACTAGTATTGATTCTACTTATTCTTATCCCTGTTATTTTAACTGCACATGTTCGTTTGCAATCAGAAAAGTTAGTGGCTACAGAGGGTTGGGCTAGATCTTCCGTTGAAAATTACTACAAGAATCAAATTGCACAAAGTGTTAACGCACAATACCCTAATCTTCCAACCACTCAACGTACCCAACTTATTGATAAACAATATTTGGAGTTTCAAAAAACTAACAAAGACCAGATAGATGCTCAAGTAGTACAAACAGCCGAATATTTCAAGACAGGATTCCAATACCAAGAAAACAATAACACATATACATTCTTAGGAGATTTAGATTCTTATTTTTATCTAAGACAGGCACGTAATTTAGAAGAGAAAGGAACTATATGTGATGAAGTCATAGAAGGCAAATGTATAGACACATATATCATAGCTCCTCTTGGAGGAGAAACAAGCACATCCATGCATCCTTATGGCATAATATATACACAGAAAATTTTAAGTATTTTCAATTCAAAAATCAATCTAATGCAAGCAGCATTCTATTTACCAATAATATTAGCAATGATTGCAGCAATAGCCGCATTCTTTATCGGTAGAAAATTAATGAATAATACTGCAGGATTCTTTGCTGCGATGTTTATTGCATTAAATCCGTTATTTATATCAAGAACAGCAGGGTCAGACACAGATATATGGAACATAATGTTCCCGTTGCTAATTATATGGGTAGTACTAGAAGTATTTGATTCTAAAAAATTATGGAAAAAAATCACTCTAACAGCTCTTGCAGGATTCCTACTCGGAGCATTTAGTTTTGCTTGGGTTGGCTGGTGGTACATATTTGATTTCATATTAGCAGCACTTATAGGATACTTAGTGTTTGAAGTTATAAAAGAGTATTTGAAAAACAAAAAAATTACAAAATTAGCTACAAAGGAAATTAAAGATATAGGAATAATCATTGGAGTACTAATTATATCAACTATAATTTTTGTTTCTCTGTTTACGAACTGGATAACATTCGTCGGAGCATTCACATCTCCATTACATCTACAAGGAAATCTGAAAGCCGCAGCACATGCAGATTTATGGCCTAATATTTTCACAACAGTTGCTGAATTAAACGAGGCGAACATACCAACAATAATAAGTCAAATCACATCTGGAATGAACATATTATTCCCATTAGCATTACTTGGAATTCTATTCACATTAGTAAAAAGAAAACCAGATTTCAAAGAATACTTAATTATCGGAGCAGCGGTAATAGTATACTTTGCACTTATTTCAACATCCGCAATGAACATGAATCCTATAATATATCTACTTATATTAATGATTCCTGTAGCGATTGTAGTATTGATGTTACTTAAAGAAAAAGAATCTGTTGTCGATGTAAAGATGGCATTCCTATTAACAATATGGTTTGTTGGAATGATTTATGCAAGCATTAAAGGAGTAAGATTTATATTATTATTGATACCAGCATTCTCAATTGCTGTAGCTGTAGCAATAGGATATATATACCAATACTTTGACAGAATATTTAGCCAAGACCTAAAAATACCAGAAATAGTATCAAAAATAGGCGTATTTTTATTGCTTTGTTTAATTTTAATTGCACCTATACAAATGGGAAAATCAGCAGGAGAATCATACATGCCATCTATGACTGCAGGCTGGTGGGATTCACTGAGTAAAATCAGACAAGAATCAAAGCCGGATGCAATAATTAATTCATGGTGGGACTTTGGACACTGGTTCAAATATGTTGCAGATCGAAGAGTAAGTCTCGATGGAGTAACACAAAACCATCCTAATGCACATTGGCTAGGACTAGCGTTACAAACAAATGATCCGAATAAGAGCGTTGCAATATTAAGAATGCTCGACTGTGGAAGTAACAACGCATTTATTGAAATTGATAAGAAAAATAATGATACAGAAATATCTGAGAATATTGTTTCTGAAATTATTATGATGAGTAAAGATAATGCTAAGAAATATCTTTTAGCAAAAGGATACACATCACAAGAAGCAGATACAATCCTAAGCTATACACACTGCACACCTCCTGACGATTATTTCATAACATCTGAAGATATGGTTGGTAAAGCAGGAGTTTGGGCACACTTTGGATTATGGAATTTTGATAGAGCATTTGTAATAAATAATGTAAAACCATTATCGGCTGATAAGGGAATAGCATTACTTCAAAAACAATTCAATTACACAACCGAAGAAGCAGAAAGAATATACTACGATGTTCAAGCATTAACAACAGACAGAGAAATGAATGATTGGATTGCACCATGGCCAAGCTATGCCAGTGGTTTGATGTCATGTTCTAATGTGTCTGAAATGGTGTTATGTGACTTGAATATAGGCATAGGCGGTAATGCACAGCAAAACTATGTTATACAAAGAGCTGTAATAAATCTAACAAATCCTGGAACATCCCAAATTTTAGTAGGAGTGTACGATAGAACAAGTAATGCAAAAATAGGCGAGAGTATTGCGGCATTCGACCAAGTAGTTATTGCTGGCAAAGAATTAAAGAAATACCAAGTGGATAATGCAACTATTGGACTATCAATGCTTTTAGATGTTCAAGAAAACAACAATGTAACTACATACAGAGCATTAGTTTCAGATCCCGCATTAATTGATTCCACATTTACTAAACTATTTTATCTAGAAGGAAGATATGCTCCTCAATTCGAGAAATTCTCAGATATGACAGACATAACTGGAACTAGAATCATAGTTTGGAAAGTTAATTGGGATTAATTCTAAAATATTTTTTCTATTATTTTTTTAATTGATTTTGATTAGATATTATTAAATAAACATAGATGTGATAATAAGATTCTAAAAGATTGTTGTCACTCCATAATAGGTAAATAATAGTAAACTTTAAATAGTAGTAGTGGTTCGCTTTCTAATTACAGTCATATTTAGGGGGTCAAAATGAAAAAAAATAACGTTTCAAAGAGAGCTATTACAACAGCAGGAGTAATTGCATTAGGTGCAGGCGCAGCATTTGCACAGGGAAAAACCGATACTACAAAAATAGTGATGTATGATCCATTCCCAGTATTAAAAGAGGGACAACCATTTAATTTTGGTGGAAGAGACGACTCATACTACGAGATGAAACCAATTAACGAAGTTCTAAGTGATTACGATCAAGGAAAAACTAGACCTGATACAACTGTAGGAGATATTGAAATTGATTATTTCAGAGCATTAGGAAACGTTCAAGGATTCGCAGAATATTCAATGAATTCAAAAGACTTAATTGCGGCAAACAGCATGTCAGGAGTTCTAAATAATTTAGATAAAGGTCAACATGTTGGACAAATGACTCGAGAAGAAAGTTTCATTATGTACAAGGCATTAAGAAAAGCAGGATACTTACAGAACGTAGGAGATAGAGTCAAAGTACTTTTCCCAAGAACTGATGAAGTAGGATTCGGAACAATCAACGGACAAAAGGCATTATTCCCTGCAGGAAATTATGTTAGAGGAGTAATGTTCGTAAACGAAGGATACGGCAAAGAAGATCCTTGCACAGATTGCGACGAGGATAAAAAATTAAATTCAGCAGGAGATAAATCTACAAGAATTCGTAACACAGTTACAGCAGCAGACACTACAGAAAAAACATTCAGCTGGGGACCAGAAATATCTATGTTATATCTAAATGATATGACAGATATGAATTTAGTACCACAAGCAGGTTTATTCGGTAAGTACGGTAGATTCGGTTTAGGATTAACTGGAGCATATAGAGGAAATACAACTCAAGATGCAATAGTATTCTTGAATGCGCAAGGAAATGGATCCACTACAGATAGTACATATACCAAATCAAGATTTGGAAGTATCGGCGCTAAGGCTAGTTTCGACATAGCAAAAGCAGTAAGTCTTTGCTTACACGCAGAAAACAACTACATAAACCAAACAATTGACGGTAACATTAGAACAAAAGTAAGTGATGGCGTTAATAGTATAGACGAGACAGTAAAAAAACCTACAAAGAAAAATAGTAGAAGCTACGTTACAATAGGCCCTGAATTAGACTTCAATCTTGGTGAACATGTCAGTATAATTACTGGAGCAAGATTCTATGCCGACAAGAAATTTAGTTCAAAGGCATTCGAAGGCGCATACGGCGGACTTAGAATAAACTTTTAATTTTTTTAATATTTATTTTATTATTTAATTTCATTATCAAAATCACAACGAAAACTATTGTGATTCAACAAAAACTTAACATTCATGAGGTACAAAATGAATAAAAATTATCTGACATTAATAATTGCAACAATTATGTTATTCTCTATGGGCTCAGCTTATGCAGCTCTAGGAATAGGATCATGGGTTGTTAACGATAATACTTCATTAGGTATTAACGTAGGACAAGACGCAGAATTCCGTTATGGAGTCACAGCAGTTACAAGTCTAAATGGTAAATATTCTATAATGTTGTACCGTGAAGGAAATTCAAATCCGATATTCAAATACGCTGAAAATTTAGCAACAGTCGGAAACGGCGCATTAGGAAAGTTTACTGTTACACCAGCAAATTATGGAAACACGGCAGGAAGCTACTATATATCAATAACTTCTTCTGATGATTATGGATCACACTCTTACAAATTAAATCTAGCTATAGTAAGCAATAATCCTAATACAATTACAATTTCATGTGGTGTTAATCCATCAACTGGATACAGCCCACTTAACACACAATTCTCAAGTACAGTAATAGGCGGAACAGGAGTATACACTTACAACTGGACATTCGGCGATGGAAGTACAGATAATACTAAAACTGCTACAAGCCACTTATATTCAACAGGATCATATAATACGGCATTAACTGTTGTTGATTCTGCAAACAATACTGCAACAGCAGTTTGTGGACAAGTAGTTGTTACTGCAATTACACCACCAAATGCTTTGAAAACATCATGTGCTGCAACACCATTAGTAGGAACAGCACCATTTAATGTATCTATATATAGTCAAACAAGTGGCGGAACAGGACCATACACATATGAATGGACATACGGAGACGGATCAGTTAAGACTGGCGTTTATAGTACAGTACTTGCATATGCATACAATGAAGTAGGAGTTTATCCTATTTCATTAAGAGTATTTGATGCAAATAATAATATTGCACAAGCAACTTGTGGTATAGTTAATGCAGTTGCACCAATAATACCAGTAGCACCACTTAATGCAACATGTTCTGTAACACCAACTAATGGAAATGTATCTTTAACTGTTCAAACACAAGCTCAAACAACTGGCGGATCAGGAACATATAGTTATACATGGTCTTTTGGAGATAGTCCAAACGTAACTTTACCTTTAACAACAGATAAGAACATAACATATTCACATACATACACAACTGCAAATACATACGATGTATCATTAAAGATAACAGACACTGGAAGTCGTACACTTACAGTTCCATGTGGACAAGTTGTTGTAAATAATGTTACAATACCACCTGTACCATTAAACGTATCATGTAGTGCGGATGTAATAAATGGAACAATTCCATTGAACGTAACATTCACAAGTAATGTGACAGGCGGAACAGGACCATACCAATATTTATGGACATTCGGCGACGGACCATTAGGAAATATTATAGGTTCAGTAAGTTATATGTACACAGCTGTTGGCACATTTAATTCAACACTAAGAATCACAGACTTTGCAAATAATGTAGTAACAGCAAGTTGTGGACAAATAACAGTAAACAATATTACACCACCATTAAACAATACTAATATTACTGCAACATGTAATGCAAATCCATTAACTGGAACAGATTCATTACAAGTAAACTTTACTAGCACAGCAACAGGCGGTGACGGAATATATAGTTATTTCTGGGTATTCGGAGACGGAAGCACAATTAACGGTTCAAGCACTGCAGCACACGTATATAATACAGGTAATTATACTGCACAACTAGTTGTTTCTGATAATTCATTCGGAGCAACAATAGTAAATTGTGGAAATATATCAATAACAGGAAATGTAACACCACCATTAAACAATACAAACTTAACAGTTTCATGTAATGCAAATCCGACAAGCGGAACAGACCCATTACAAGTAAACTTCACAAGCACAGCAACAGGCGGAACAGGACCATATACATACAGTTGGATATTCGGAGATAATAATACAATAACTGGTGCAAACACTGCAGCACACGTATACAATAGTGGAACATACGCTCCAACTTTAGTTGTTACAGATTCAACATCAACTATCGTAGCAGCAAGTTGTGGACAAATAACAGTAAATAACAATAATGTTACACCACCAAATGGAACTAACATGAGTGTTTCATGCTTTGCAATGCCAAGTAGCGGAACTGCACCATTAATGGTATTATTGAATACAGTTGTTAGCAATGGAGCAGCACCATACACATTTGCATATGATTATGGAAATGGAACCACTTCAACAGATCAAAATAATATTAGATTAATTACATACGATGCAATAGGAACATACAATCCTACTGTTAGCGTAACAGGCAATAACGGTGTTGTTGAAAATGCATCATGTGGATTAATTATAGTTAGCGGTAACAACGGAACAAATGTACTTACTGCAAACATTGGTGGACCATATATAGGTTACATCAACGAAGCATTAACATTCAATGCATCTGCAAGTACAGGAAACATTGTTAGATACACATGGGACTTTGGAGACGGAACAATAATTGATTCTGTTACACCAGAAGTTCAACACGTCTATAATAAAATAGACAAATATAATGTTATATTGACTGTATATGGAATCTTTGGAAACAGCGACTCTACAAATACAATAGTAACAGTAGTAGAAAGAACTGCACCACCAATAGCAGACGCTAATGTAGCAAGAGATCTTCCTGACAAAGGAATTGTTGTAAAAAGTTTAACACTATTCGGAGTAAATGGTGGAGAGACATTAGGACCAAACGATTATTTATCAGCCAAAATAAATGTAAAGAATGAATGGGACAGTAAGTTGAAAAATGTTCGAGTAACATTAAGCATTCCAGAATTAGGTCTAGAAGCAAGATCTACATTATTTGACTTTAGTCGTGGAAGCGAACATTCAGAAACAATAGTATTACCATTATACGACGTCGAGCCAGGAGTATATTATGTAAGAGTAGAAGTACACAACGATCAAGGTAACGACGAGGCTAGAAGAATTAAGTATAGAGAGATTGTTGTTAAGTAAGACCATAGAAATAAATGAAATGAATTTAGTGTTTACTGGCGAGTGGTAAAAGAAACGAAACATTTATAAATAAAAGGTTATTACTCGACATATAGTAGTGAATTATAACGATATAGAATAATAAAATAATAAACAATACCAATCGATTGGGGGTTAAATAAAATGAAAACAAAAATATTTGCATTATTGCTAGCATTAGTATTAGTATTAAGTGCTGGAATGGTAAGTGCTGTAAACCTAAAGGTTACAAGCCTAGAAGCTAATGGCCACGAGCTATTAAGCACAGACAATAATAACACATTAAGTAAAGATTACAAGAGAGGACAAGCTCTTGACTTATACATTTGTGTAGAAGCATTGTCAAATGTATATGATGCGCAAATATACGCAGACATAACAGGCTACGATTATGCAAATGATGAACCTGCAAAGGTACATGACATGACTGACACATTCGAGTTATTAGCTGGTCACGAAGATTGTTTCGACTTAAGCCTTGAAGTACCAACAAAAATAGATAAGGATTATTTCAAGTTAAGAATTAGATCAGATGACAGAAATGGAACTTCAGTTGACAAGACTTACCAATTATATCTAAAAGGTATTGATAGACGAAGTGCAGTTGAAATAAAAGATTTCTCATTAGATCCTCAAGAAGTAATTGCTGGTAGAGCATTTACGGGAAAGGTAATGGTAAAGAATTTATGGGACAGCACAATAAAGGACTTAAAATTAACATTAAGCATCCCAGAGTTAAACATAAAAGTTTCTGAATACATGGACGAAATCAACTCAGATAAGTCAAAGACATTCGAAGAATTATTATTAAGAATTCCGGATTGTACAAAGGCTGGCGAGTATGATGTTGAAATCACAGTAGAATTCGACGAGTACAGAGAAACTACAACTACAGGAACAATAAAAGTAAAGTCAAGCGATTCATGCGGAGTTGCTGGAACAAATACACCTGTTGAACAAAACACAGTAATAAGTGTACCAAACATGCAAGAAGTATCTCAAGGAACTAGCGTAGTATATCCAATAGTAATCAGCAATGCTGGAAATGTAGCACAAACATACACTTTAAGTGTAACTGGTGCTAGCACATGGGCAACTACAAGAATAGATCCTTCAAGTGTTATCGTAGTTCCCGCTGGTCAATCAAAGACAGCATACTTATACGTAAGCACTAATGCTAACGCAGAATTAGGAGATAAGGCATTCACTTTAAGTGTTGATACAGGAAGCGACACTAAGAGTACACCTTTAGTTGCTAAAATAACAAAGACAACTGGAAGCGATTGGACTGGTTTCAAGAACGCATTAGAAGTTGGATTAGTTATACTTGTTGTTATCTTAATCATAGTTGGTCTAGTAATAGGCTTCAACAAGATGAAGGAAAACAAGAACGAAGCAGAACCATACTACTAAATGTAGTATCTTTTTATTTTTTTATATTTAATTATTATAGGCACTGTTAATTTCATGTGCCTGACCTTACTTATATCGCAATTATATCACAAGGAATGATCACAATGAAATTATCCTCATTATTTATCACGTTACTATTATTCTCAATTATATCAAGTATGGCATATGGTGCTATTCAGGTTAATACTTATACTCCTAGTAAGGATTTCTCATTAACAAGCGCGTACAGCGATGTTAGTATATGTAGTTGTTCTACAAAATACGATAGTTTTACTGTAACAAATACTGGAACATGGCCAGCGATATTTACCGTATCAACTAACGAAATAAAGAGCAAATTCACAGTTTCTCAAAGCGTATTCGAATTAACTCCAGGACAATCAAACGAAGTATTCTTATACATTACGGCTGATTGTAGTAAGGGAAGCGAAGAATTACAAATCACAGTTACATCAAATTTAGGTCCACAAAAAGCTTTAGTAAAAAATATTGCTAGAGACAGATGCCAAAACATCGAAATGTGGGTTTCAAACTACACTAAGGAAATAAAACCTTGTCAAACTAAGACTTTTGAAATAAATGTACACAATATAGGACCTTTTGCTGACAGCTATACTATAAACAGCAATAATGATGATTATATCAAGTATAGTGCAAACGCATTTAATTTAGAACCAAATCAGTACGCAAAGATTACAGCAACGGCAAAATTCGACTGCGACATGTATGGCTCAAAAGATATCATATTCACTGCACAATCCTTAAAGAATAAATTGACTGCATCTATCAACGCACAATTAAATATATTACAAGATTATGATTATAATTTCTTAATAAATAACGATAAGAGTGAAGTAGTATCAGTAAATGTTTGTAATAGAGTATTATCAACACAAATACCAGTAAGTATAACTAACGCTGGAAGCGTAGATAATAATTATACAATACAAATTGATGATTTACCTAAATTCGCTAAGATTGTAGGGCTAGATTCTGAAAAGATAAGTCTAAAATCAGGTGAAAAGAAAACATTCTACATTGACGTAGATGCAACAGTATATAGATACGAGCATAAAACAAAGGAAGTTACTTTAAAGGTTACACCAGCAATGGGGGACATTGTTAAGGAAACAACATTAAACTTAAATTTCTTGCCATGCTACGAACACCAAGTTGTAATATACGACGGTGGAAAGAATCCAAGAAATCCATTAAAGACTTGCTCAGGTTACGATTACACATATGACGTTGAAATAATCAATAATGGCGCATTCAAAGAAACATACACATTAGTATTAGACGGTGCACCATCAAGCATAAAATTAGCTAAGAATAGAATAACAGTAGCACCTGGACAAAGAGATACTGTAAAATTATTAATCGAAGGCCCAGAATACAACACAATCTATAAAGTTCAAGTTAAAGCAATAACAAGTAATGGCTTAGTTGAATCAGACAACACTTGGATTAAGAGTTACGATACACAATCATGTCACGCAACTACAATTGGTAAAGATAAATACAAAGTAAATTATCAAACAAAATACATCAACATACCAATAACAAATAAAGGCATCGTTGAAAATGCATACATCATATCATGGGATGGTTCAAGCATAATTAGTGGCGATGATCAGATATTAACACTTAACAAATCCCAGAAGGGAGGCGTTGCATTAAAAGTAGTAAGCAGAAACAAGAACGAAAGCACATACAAAGGCACACTTTTAGTTCAGGATACAAGTGGAGCATCATACAGCAAAGATATCACAGTAACACTAAAAGATAAGAGCACAGTAAGAAAAGTATTCGAATACTTAGCATTCGGCTCTGTATGTAGACAAGTTAGTTTAGGTCAAATCTTAGCAATATTATTAGTATTATTATTAACAATCATATTCTTAGTAAAGGGACCACATTACCCGTACAATTTCTGGAATAGATTCAAGACAAAAACAGCAGTATTACTATTCTTAATAATATTATTCCTAGTAGGATTAGTATTAGTTGTATCACTAGTAGGATTCCCAAAAACTACAGCACAAGTAT
>JANNSE010000127.1:0-27153 GCA_031402215.1 Candidatus Woesearchaeota archaeon
TACACAAGCAGTTGCTGCAAAGGTTGAGGAAGTTGTTGGACGAACTGGAACAAGAGGAGAAGCTACACAAGTTAGAGTTAAAATCTTAGACGGAAGAGATAAAAACAAAACTATGCGTAGAAACGTTCGTGGACCAGTACAGGTTGGCGATACATTAATGCTTAGAGAGACAGAAATAGAAGCGAGACCATTAAACAAGATGGGTCGTGGAAATCAATAAACCTTTTGAGAAAAGGTTTATCAAAAACAATGAACGTCACGAAAACGTGAGTTCATAAATAACAAACACTAAGGTGAAAAAATGGTTAAATGTTCATTTTGTAACAACGAGATGCCAAAAGGTACAGGTAAAATGTACGTTAAAGTATCTGGACAAATATTGTATTTCTGCACAATGAAATGCGAGAAGAATCTAATTAAATTAGGAAGAATACCTAGAGAAGAGAAATGGGTCAATAACATTGTTCCTGAGAAAAAAGTAAAACAGAAGTGAAATCATGGCAGACAAAATCACTGATGATAAACCTAAAAATCCAGTAATGCAACGTACATTAGTTTTAATAAAACCTGATGGCGTGCAACGTGGACTTATGGGTAGAATCATACAAAGATTTGAAGATGCAGGGATAAAAATTGTTGGCGCCAAAATGGTTTGGATGAATGAAGATTTTGGTAAAAAACACTATTTCGACATAGCACAAAGACGTGGAGAAGCAGTGTTAAAAAATTTACTAAGATTCATGACTGAAGGACCAGTAATGGCTTTATGTCTTGAAGGGATCAATGCTGCTGAAAACGTCAGAAAGATTGTAGGCAGTACTGAACCAAAGTCTGCACTTCCTGGAACTATAAGAGGAGACTTCGCACATCATTCATACGAATCAACTGACGGAAAAGGTACTGCAGTAAGAAATCTTATTCACGCATCAGGAAATTATGAAGAAGCATTGTATGAAGTAAAATTATGGTTCACAGATGAAGAGCTTCACACATACAAAACAGTGCATGAAATACATACATTTTAATTTTTTATTTTATAAAATATAAAAAACACAAAATTATAATTAAACAAAATATGGAGGTAGGAAACGATTTGCGTTTCCTAAAATACTATGGGAGAGAAAATGGTTGATAGGGTCATGAGAATCATGAACGAACCCGACTACATAAGAAATATCGCTACATGCGCACATATTGATCACGGTAAGACTACATTCTCCGATAATTTATTATTCGGTGCAGGAATGATGTCACAAGAACTTGCAGGTAAAGCATGTGTACTAGATTTCCACGAAGATGAGAAGGCTAGAGGAATCACAATCGATGCTGCAAACGTATCTATGGTACACGAGTGTGACGGTAAGGAATATTTAATTAATTTAATTGATACTCCAGGACACGTTGATTTCGGTGGAGACGTAACTAGAGCAATGAGAGCAGTAGATGGCGCAATAGTTTTATGTTGTGCTGTTGAAGGTATCATGCCGCAGACTGAAACCGTATTGAAGCAAGCATTAAGAGAAAGAGTTAAACCAATATTATTTATCAATAAAGTTGATAGATTAATTAAGGAAGTAAAATTAACTCCAGAAGCAATGCAAGAAAGATTTATGAAAATAATTAATCACGTAAATAAATTGATTATAGAAATATCCCCAGATATGGGGCCAAAATGGCAAGTTAATGTTCTTGATGGGTCAGTATGTTTCGGTTCAGCATTCCATAACTGGGCAATGAGTGTTCCGTACATGAAAAAGAAAGGATTAACATTCAAGACAATAATTGAAGCATATGAAGAAGACAAGTGGAGAGAATTAAAAACATTAGCACCATTACACGAAGTAATATTAGATGCTGTAATTAAACATCATCCAAGTCCAATAAAATCTCAACTATACAGAATTCCAAAGATATGGCATGGTGAAGTTGACACTCCAATTGGTCAATCATTAATGCATGCAGATCCAAAGGGACCATTAGCATTTGTTGTTACTAAAATGACAATAGATCCTCAAGCAGGAGAAATCTGTGCAGGTAGAATGTTCAGTGGAACAATGCGTAGAGGAGAAACTGTTAGATTAATCAAAGCAAAAAGCGATGTTAGAATCCAACAAGTATATATCTACAACGGAGCAAAAAGAGAGATAGTAGATAATGTTCCTGTAGGTAATATTATTGGTGTATCTGGCTTAAGAGGAGCATATCCTGGAGAGACAGTTTGCTTTGGTGAAATGGATCCGTTCGAACAAATAACACACATATTCGAACCAGTAATGACTAAGGCAATTGAAGCAAAGAGACCGTCTGATTTACCAAAATTAGTTGAAGTTTTAATTCAAGTATCTAAGGAAGATCCTTCAATCGTTATTCAAATTAATCAGGAAACTGGTGAACATTTGATGAGCGGTATGGGAGAATTACACTTAGAAATTATAGAGAATAGAATTAGAACTGAGAAAGGTGTAGAGATTTCATCTTCACCACCAATCGTTGTTTACAGAGAGACTATAACTAAGAGATGTCCTGAAACATACGAAGGAAAATCTCCTAACAAACACAATAAGTTTTACTTTACTGTTGAACCATTAACTCAAGAATTGAAAGATTCTATTAAGGCAGGAAAAATTCCAAATGGTCGTGTAAAGAAAAACACTCAAGACTTGTGGGCTGAATTAGAAGCAGCAGGTATGGATACTAAAGAATCAAGAAAGGTTAGAGCAGTATTCAATGGTAACATGTTAGTTGATGGAACTCGTGGTATCGTTCACATTGGTGAAGTAATTGAAATGGTCGCAGACACATTCGAAGATGTAATGACTAGAGGACCATTAGCAAAAGAACCATGTATTGGTGTTAAGGTAATATTAGACGATGTTAAGTTGCACGAAGATGCTATCCACAGAGGACCAGCACAAGTATATCCTGCAGTTAGAGAGGGTATTAGAGGCGCAATGATGCAGGCTAATCCATTAATGTTCGAACCAACTCAGGTCATGCAGTTTGATGCTCCTGTAGAATTTATGGGAGAGATCAGCAAGTTGATCAGTAGTAAGAGAGGACAATTATTGGATATGCAGCAAGAAGGTGCACATATCGCAGTTAAGGGTAAATTACCTGTCGGCGAGATGTTTGGACTTTCAGGCGACTTAAGATCCGCTACTGAAGGTAGAGGAAACTTCTTCGTATTAGATCAGACTTTCGAGAAATTACCTGAAGAATTACAAGGTAAGATAATTAATAATATCAGATCTCGTAAAGGATTGAAGGGCGGAGAAGAAGAGCAATCTGAATAGAGTCTTTGACTCATTTTTTTATTTCTTTTTTATTAAATTGTTTGTTACTTCTTAGTGATAAATAATCGTAAACTTTATAAAAGAATAGAGGCAACTATATACGATGGCAGGGGAATATAAATCTAGAGAATTAGTAGAAAAAATACATGACTATAGAAAACTCTTACGTAATATTAGGGTAAACGAATACGCTCTAGCTAAAGCTCAAAGAATAGATCCTGATTTAGAATATGTTCAAGACCAAATATATGATAAATTCTGTAAAGCAGTTCCAACGTCAGAACTCGTCCAATTAAAACAGAAATTCACTGAAATTACTCATTCTAGAGATAGAAACTTAGAAACATATGTCAACGATATAGTAGAATACACGAGAGGATTAAAAGGAAACAAAGATCTAAAAGAAATACACTTCATTCAAACTACAGCCAGAGATAAAAAAACAGGAACAGTCACCACGCACATAGTCCCAGTGGATATGTACCACGATAGAAGAGATTATCACAACGAAAAAGACATAGAGTTCATAATTGCAAATGAGTTCGATAAATACGTACCACAATTCATTAGACCAAACAAAGAAAGAGCACAAAAAGAAGATATAGAAATATTATCCGTATCAAACATCACAGGACTGTATGATGCTGACAAAATATCTAAACTAAAAAATAAAATCAAGAAAAAAGAAGATATTGTTGATTATCTAGAATATAGAGTAGAATCAAGAATCAAAACTTCTGAACGTGAATTGAGAAAATTCGTAGATTGGTTATGCGGATTAAGAAGTCTTGGAGATTATCCTTATGACGGAATCGCGTTAAGAATGATTATATCAGATGAAAAAAGACAATGCGGAACAAGTGGCGAACAACTATATCAATTTGTTTCGTATGTAAATGATAAATTCAAGAGCAATGGTCAAGTATTAAGACAGAATACAAAGACTAAAGAAGAGAATGAAGCAATTACAAAAGCAGAAGAATATAAAAGAAGAACGAAGAAAGGAACAATAATTAACAACAAGGAAGAAGAAAATAATGATTCTAAGGTTAAGAAGTTAAACAAATACGAATATGATCCTAAAAATTTCTCAGAAATATTGTTTAACATGAGAAAGATGTATCTATCTCTTGAAAAGAAAACAGATAAAGATTCTAAGTATAAATTAACAAAGTATGAAAGGGAAACATTAAAACAGTATTTCCAAATAAAACACTATCTGAAGGACGGAGATAGAGCAGAAATACAAATAATGACCCAAGAAATGTATAAACATTTCACTGGAAAATTTATAGGACATACAGCTAACTACATCAAAGGTAGAGATGATGATTGTATAGCCTACAGGATTGATCCTAGTAAATCCGATGCTGAGAAAGACGCTAAAAAAAGAGAAGAGAGAACAAAGAAGAATAAAAATAAAGGCAAAGTCAAATTGTATGTTGATGACTATACAGATTTAATTGATTTTACATACGAAGAAGAAGAACTAGAAATGACAGGATTACTACACAATATACTGCATTTAGGAGAAACATTAGAAGACATGTTTAGACCTGTTCTTGTTCTAGAAAAACGAGAATAAGTATCCACTATTGAGAAGAAATTGTCTCGACGTATATTCGACAATCATCCTATATAAAAGCAAAATATTTATAAAGAGTTTATAATTCCTAATCATATTCCCATTTGGGGGTAATTGGTTAAAAATAGGATATTTAATATTATATTATGAGGAGGAATGTAAAATGGCAAGAACAAAAGAACACATAAATCTTGTATTCGTTGGTCACGTAGATCACGGAAAATCAACTACAGTAGGTAGATTACTATACGATTCAGGTAATGTTGATGAACAAGCAATGAGAAAGTTGAAGGATAAGGCACAAGAATTAGGAAAGGGTGGCTTCGAGTTCGCTTTCGTTATGGATAATTTAAAGGAAGAGCAAGAGAGAGGAGTAACTATTGACTTGTCACACAAGAAATTCGAGACAGATAAATATTACTTCACAATAATCGATGCTCCTGGACACAAGGACTTCGTAAAGAACATGATCACTGGCGCATCACAAGCAGATGCTGCTGTATTAGTATGTGGAGCAAACGAAATTAAGGGTACAGAAACTATCGCAGAATTACCACCACAAACTGTTGAACACTGCAGATTGACTAAAATCTTAGGAGTAGGTCAATTAATCGTAGCTGTTAACAAAATGGATATGCAGCAATACTCACAAGAAAGATTCGAAGGTGTTAAGAAGGTTATCAGTGCATTATTAAAAGCTTCAGGTTGGAAAGTTGAAAACGTACAATTCGTAGCTGTTGCATCCTTAAACGGAGACAACATTGTTAAGAAGTCCGATAAAATGCCATGGTTTACTGGCCCAACATTATTAGAAGCAATCAACAACTTAGCAGTTCCACAAAAACCTACTGAGTTACCATTGAGACTTCCAATCCAAGATGTATATAATATCACAGGAATTGGTGTAGTACCAGTTGGTAGAGTAGAAACAGGAATAATTAGAGTTAATGATAAGGTTATGGCAGTTCCAGGAAGAGAAGGTAAAGGAGTTCCAGGAGAAGTAAAGACTGTTGAGATGCACCATGAACAAATGCCAGAAGCTGGTCCAGGTGACAATGTAGGATTGTCAATTAGAGGATTCGGTAAGAAGGATGTTCAAAGAGGAGATGTTATCGGTAGAGTAGATAACGTACCAACTGTAGCAACAGAATTCACTGCACAAATCGTAGTATTGAATCATCCAAGTGTTATAACTGTAGGATACACACCAGTATTCCACATACACACTGCACAAATCGCATGTACTGTTTTAGAAATTGTCAAGCAATTAAACCCATTGACTGGTGAAACATTAAAAGAAAATCCAGACTTTATCAAGAATGGAGACGCAGCAATAATCAAGTGTAAACCAACACACCCAATGGTAATAGAAACTCAAAAGACAATACCACAGATGTCAAGATTCGCAATCAGAGACTCTGGAGCAACAGTCGCTGCAGGAATGTGCATCGATGTAGTAAAGAAAGAATTTTAAGTCTTTTTGACTTCATTTTTTTTTAATTATTTTTATACACGATAAACTAAGACTTTATCGTTGAGGTAAACAATGCAAAAGGCAAGAATCAAATTAGCAAGCACAGACATCAACAAGATTAACCAGACATGTGAGTATATCAAAGATGTCGCAGCCAAAACTGGCGTAGTAATCAAGGGACCAATACCATTACCAACTAAGAAATTAAAAATAACGACTAGAAAAGGTCCATGTGGTAACGGTACAGCAACTTGGGATAGATTTGAAATGCGAGTTCACAAGCGATTGATTGATCTTGGTATAGATGAGAGAGCATTAAGACTTGTTATGAAAGTTCCTATTCCAGAAGGCTTGAACATTGAAATCGAAATGATTGATGAGTAAAGCATTGTTTTTTAATTCTAAATTTTTATATTAATTCTTTAATAAGACTTAACGAAAGTCTAAGAATATATTAAATTACTAATAGATAATATTCTAGAAAAAAATTAAAAAGAAAAAATTTACTTTAGATACTTTCCTAGAGTATGTAACAATTGTTCATGTTGGACGGGTTTTGCCAAATAATCAGTACATCCCACTTCAAAGCATCTCTCTCTTTCTTCCTTTAGTGCGTGTGCAGTATATGCAATTATCGGTATCTTTGCATTAAGTTGTCTTATTTTTGTTGTAGCTTGATATCCGTCCATTACAGGCATTTTCATATCCATTAAGACTAAATCAAACTTATGATTTGCTGTTAAAGCTAGTGCTTCTAGACCATCTTTTGCTAACACGACATTAGCACCAGTATCTTTTAGCATCACTTGTGCTAAAAATGCTGACGAATTATCGTCTTCCACTAACAATATCTTTTTTCCATTAAAATTATAGTCGTTTTTCATAATAAAAGGAAAAATAAGTTATTTAAATAGTTATCGCTTAGTAGTAACTACTCAGAGACACATCATATCGATAACTTTATTAATAATTATCTCGAAAATTAACAATATGTCTAAGAGTATAAGAGTGGTGAGTTTTAATATAGAGTATTGCGCTTCTATAAGTAGAGGATACTGGCAGTATATAACAAGATGGTGGAGATATATTCTACCACACGATACTGAAGCAATACGCAATATCTCTGAAATAATTAACAGAGATAAGATAGATATTGCCACATTTATGGAAATGGATGGTGGAAGTTATAGAACTAGATTTAACAATTATATGAACATAATATCAACATCTACAGAGTTAAAAGAAAATACATTCTATCCTGTGCGTCATATGTGGTGGGATTTAACTAATCAAGGTAACGGCATAGCAACTAGATTTAGCATAGTACAAGCCAATAATATAAAATTAGAAACGAATAGACTTATTGGAGAAAACAGATATCTCAGCGTCAGTAAAATCGATGTTAACGGAAGAATAATACATGTATTAACCACGCAATTAGCGCTAGGACATAGAAGCAGAGTAAAAGAACTCGAACACATAGCACAAGTAATTAACGCTATTAGCGGACCAATAATATTCACAGGCGACTTGAATACGCAAAGAGAAAGTGAGTTAAGTATATTAGATAACACTAGATTAAAAAGAATTGAGACCGTGAGTACATTCCCGTCGTGGAAACCTAAGAGAAGAATAGATTATATATTCCATAGTCCGGAATTTGTTGTTGTAGAAAGTTATGTTCTTGATAAATTAAAAGTCTCTGATCATCTTCCAGTTGTTGCGGAATTCAAATTGATTGAAGAAGTTAAGAAACCTGTTAAAGTTATAAAAAGTTCAAAAAAGAAATCAAACAAATCTCATTCTAAAAAGAAAAAATAACGCCCAGACCCGGATTTGAACCGGGATACCTTTCGGAAATGGTTTTCGAGACCATCGCAGTACCAGGTTGTGCCATCTGGGCATAAATAAAGAACATAACAAGGGTTTTAATAGTTAATTAAAACAAATCAGAATTAAAATCTCGAGCTAACTTCACTGTCGACAACATCAAATAATTGTTCAGGCATTGTTATAGAATTTAAATTATGCATATACTCTAGTGCTTGTACCATGTGTGTTTTTGAAGAATTTCCAGAAGCAAAAGAAACCATATCTACTTTGGCAGTAAAAGGAATAATTCCCCTAGGAGTTGTTTTATAATTAGCTTTCATTTTTTCTAATCCGTAAACAATAGCTTGCCTCATATCCGGATTAAATGTACCAAAATATAAAGCTGAAGATTGTATATCTGGATAATCGAAAAAAACGTGCACGTCTAAACTTACCGCAGAATCTATAGGATTGTTTTTTGGATTAAATAAATCTATTATTGTTCTCATATTATTTCCGGGGGTATAGGCCCTATTCTCATAAGGTAATTTAATTCTATCATCGAACGTAAACTCATATGGATCACAAATTATTGCAGGCATTATCATCCTTTTAGGCAAATGCTCATCGGATAAATAAGTATAGAAATCTAATAAGTATAAATCTTGGATTGCAGCGCCAAATTTACAATTCTTGACAAAAAAATCCACAGTCTCTAAATCTTTCTTATTTATGATGGTTTCTCCTCTCATAATACCAGTAGCAAATAACGATTTATAAAGTTTACGTTAGATTATTACTACTAAGTGACTACACTACTAAGCACAACATAACCACAAACTTAATAAATAATATAAATCATATTTGTAATATAAATATTATTTTGATAATTATATCGTCTATGATAGAATTTAATAATTACCAATAGGCAATGCACAAATGAGTAAAAAAGTCTTCAGTGTAACAATAGATGAGAAAATTCTTTCTACATGGAAGAAGTATACTGAAGAAGAATGCATTAATTCATCTAAAATAATAGAGAGAATGTTAACTGAATATTTAGAGAGTAGAAAGAAGACTAGAAAATAAAAGAGATTAAGTAAAAAAGAGCGTAGAGAATGAGAGAAAATATCGGTGTTAGAATAGGAATAAAGAACGAAAACATATTAAACAGATTACGTGCGACACTATTATATATCATAGCGATAACTCTAATAATATTCTTATCATTAGCTATATCGGTTCAAGCAGCTTCTATCACAACAAACGTTTCTGAAACAAATATTAACTCTACAGTTCAATTAAACGGAACAGGATTCGCAGCAAATACAATGTACTATATTATTCCTTTATTAGAAAATAAAAGTGCGTGGTGGGACAGTTATGCCGAGAATTGGTTCTTCAACGACACTAAAACTAATAACACAATAAACGTTACAACAAATTCTTCAGGAGAATTTAGTTACAGCATGTATATACCAAACGATTGGAGAGTATCAGGAGGAAAAGTTGCATTCAAAATTGGTGAAAGTGTTGCTTCATCGTTATTGTGGAGTGCGCAAGGAACTAACTGGGCGGCAACACAACCGACTAAAAACGGAATTACGGGAGATAGTGATCCAAACGGATTTATTTACACTGCATCAAATGTGGCAGTAATAAATCAGGGAGGAATTGAGAAATTCTATAAGAGTAATGGAACAAAAGCATGTAATTATACGTATGGAACTGCTTCCAACATTAACGACGTAACAACAAACGGAAGCATTGCTTACGGAGTTACATCAGGAGGAAACATATTAAGAATTAACACAACTAATTGTGCATTACAAGGATCTACTGCAACTGCAGCTGTTGTTGCATATTCCGTCAATGTTGCTCCGGATAACTCCTATATCATAATTACTTATGCAGCAAGTACTGCTCCAAGAAAATATAATATCACAGTAGATCCGCCTACACTAATTGCAGCGTATGCTCCTACAGCAGTAGCATCAATCGCATATGATTCATGTATTTCACCAAGTGGCAACGTTACATACATTGCGTATGCTAATGGAAATGTTACTGCATTGAATAGTACTAGCGGTGCATTATTATGGAATTCTGATCCGCCCGAAACAGAATTAGGAAATTCAGGATACGCCTTCCCAATTTACGGTGTAACTTGCGACGCAGATAGGGTATATCTTGCAAGAGGTTCTATAAATTATCCTACAGGAATTATTGAGCAAGGATTTGTTGAAGCACTATGGGTTACAAATGGCTCTAGAGCATGGATTAACAGTAAAACAGATACGACATACGATGGAATGGATGTTAGTAATATAAAATGTGATACTGAATATTGTTATGCGGTAAAAGCGACCACACCTACAATATTCGCCGGAGTTAGGGGTTCTGCAATTGTTCAAATCAATAAAACCGATGGAAATGTTACATGGCAAAACTGGCGTTCATGGTTACCTACAACTTATAATGGACCATATGGAACTGGAGGAACACATTCTTCTGCACAAACATTATGGATCGATACTAATACTACAGGATACTTATATCCAGTTTATACTAATGGATGGGTTCAAAAGATTGCAAAAACAGACGTTAATACAAGTAATTATGATATTAATTTATGGATTAGAGGATCGACTAATTTCTGGAATTACATTGCAGACGTTCAAAAGAATATTTGGTTAAGCAACGAAACTCCATATTATACATTTAAACATTGGAATCAACAAGGTGTGCCTCTAAATACAAACAACGGAAGTATTAATGGAACTTTCTTCAGATTCTCAATGCTTAATACATTCAATTCATTTACAGCATACGAATATAGTGTTGGAAACGTTTTAGGAAACGCGTTATTCATAGATCCTACAATTCAAGTACTCACAACCCAAAGAGCTGAAGTTCAATACTTTAACGGAACATATCACACATCATGTCCTAATACAAGATACGCTCCAGGATTGACAGGATGGAAGTATCAAGATAGAGCATGTCATTATAACGAAATTCCTGCAACTCTAGCGGGATTTAATATTGGAACAACTATAAATGGAACTTTCATTACAGGAATATTTTATTCATTAGTTAAAACTAAATTCTGGGATAATTATTCTATAACTAAATATTTTGGAACAGATAATTGGGCATGGGCAGAATGGCATAACACTACAAATAATCAAACTTTAGGATTTGCAACTAAATTTGGAGCAGATCAAGAAGATGTATATTCGGATATTTATGGACGAGCAGTATTATTTTATAATAACGCTGCAGGTAACGCATATTATAGACCGCAGTTTAGAGCTGATTTGAATAGAAAATCAGATACATACATTTTCTTCATGCCCAAAACTCCTGATCCAAATAATACTATTGGAGAAGATACTATGTGGAGAAGAGTAGATATTGAAACTCAAAAAGTTGCTAATCCAGTCAATATTACATTAGCAGAAGAAGATTCAGGAAGCTATTCGATTTCAGGAAACACATACGCTAGAAGAATTAACTTTACTGCTCAAGAACCAAACCTATTCAATAGATCGGACGAGCCTGTTGAAATAATATTCAATGCGACAGGAGGAATAAGAAGTGATTGTCAAGATGTAATAATCACTGATGAAACAGATACACCAATATTATTATGGCAGGTCGATAACTTCACTGCGTGTTCACAGAATACAAATATTTCTGTGTGGATAATGATGAATTGGACTCAAAATGAAGTTAAGAATTTAAGATTATACTATAATAGTTCTGCTGCAACACCTGTTCCTGCAGGAACTACTGATTTAATTGTTTCAACAGCCGCCGGAGCTTGTGGAACAAATAATCATGAAGTTAATATTAATTCATCTAATTGGTATTATTGGGCTAGACCTGCAGCAGCTGCACCAGCAAACGAAATCACTAGATACAATTTTAATGATACTACTACAAATATGTGGACTTCAGCAACACATTACCAAGTTGCTACTTGTTACAAGAATTCTAACACTACAGGAACGGGAGCGGGAGCAGCTGCAGATACTTGTGGCACAGCAGCAGCGCCAATATCGAGATGTTTAGCAGTTGGAAGTACTGGTAAAATATTCGCTAAATTAAATGCTACAGTTGCAATGGGCGCTGTTGCAAATAGAAATGTTAGTGTGGATACATTAAATGTAGAATATTATTTCTTTGCGAATACTGGACGCGTTAGAATAAGAACTCAACTTAATAAAACACTTCCAATACTAAACACAACTGTTTCCAAGAATTGGCCACCATATTATTATTTCTCAATAAATACGTTAGTACCTCCTTCGGGAGCAAATGCTTGGACATATTATTCTGGATTATATGAACAAATGAAAAGACCTGTTGCAACATTTAACTCAGATTATACTGAAGCAAATTTATCATCAGGACCATTACCATTAATGTTCTACATCAAATATGACGGTATAGATAATATCCCGCAAACAAATGGATCTATATTAAGATCTAGTGATGTTACAAATAGTTATTGGGATAAGGGATGTACTGCACACAAAGAATGGCAATATTACGTTTATACTGGAGGAGCTTCTTACGGTACTGCAACTGCTCCAGCATATACTAGCGAATTTATTAGTTGTTCAAAAGATATTGCTGCTTCTCTTCCCGAAATGGGTGAACCTGGATATGTTAATGTGATTCCAGAAATGGGTTGGGACGATACAAACGTTAATAGATGGTATGATCCGGCATTAATTGGAAAATTCTATATGCAGCCAAATCTTTATAGACCTTACAATAGAGAAAATAGATTCTTATCACCATATGCAATAACTAATCCTTACTCTGCCCTAGCAAGAATTTCTTCATATATAATTCCTGTTTGTCCAGAAAAAGAATATGGGTATAAGGGTTATGACGATTTCCTTACAGATTTACCAAATCTATTAGCCGATACGAGCATACACATTAGAAATAATACTAATAATATTCCTTGTGCTGCACAAATAATTAAATTTACAGATCAAAGAGGTTCTGATGGAACACAAATAATATTTGCTAAAAACTTAAGTGTTATAGTTGGAGAAACGATCAGTGCTGGCTGGACATATCCATTCAATACTCACGCTAATGGAACGTACACATTACAACCTAACGGCGATCTGGATATGACTTTTGCACAAAAAGCTGTAACTACAACAGGATATTATGGTAAATATTATTTCACATATACACCTAATAACTATGTTATTCATACATTCTCTACTTCAGGTAATCCTCAGACTTTTACTGTTCCAACTACGGGAGCATCACACAATGTTAGATATAGTTTCGCCCCAGAAGCATTCTATACAAAAAAAGTTTATGACGAATCAACGTTATGGAATAAGGAGTTACAGAACTTTACTTATTATAGAAATCCTTGTTGGCTAGGACAATATAGCAACATCTATGGTTCTACAGAAACAGGACATCCTGCATTAGCAACATTATCTACACCAGGTTGGAATAATCCTATGTTTGCCGCAGGATATACTTGTGCGCGTAATACATATAATATGGAAATCATGGATGTATTCCGACCTGCATGGAGTAGTCTATATCCTACTGCTGCAGCTGCTGGTGTAATGACTGAAAACATGATTGATGGTAGAATGAATTTTGCAGGTACAGGCACTCCTCCTGAAGCAAATGATACTTATGCTATTGCTAGACACAATTCATTATATGACTATAAACATAATGATGATTTTAACAATATTTTTGATGATGCTAGTAATTTGAATCAAGATGAAAAACATCCAAACAAGCAACCATGGACTTGTCAGATTTCTAGACATACAAATAGAAGTTTTTGCGTATTAACTAGTTCACTTTCTGGTCTTATTTACAATAGTAATCCTGGAGCAGGTTTAGCAGCTGCGCAACCTTGGTCTCCTTACTGGACTAGCACTGCAGAATTGTCTACATTCAGACATTACTATATGCCTAGATTCTTCGATAGTTCTGGTTGGCAATGGACGTACGATAGTTTATTAGAAGTAAACATATATCCTGGTTTAGATTCAGACGAAGTAATGCTGTCTAATTTGCTTTATACATCTGATAATCCTGATGATTATAGTACATTCTTCAATAAGCAAGCGTCTCAAGCCGCTTTAGGTTTACAACAAACCCAATTCTTATTAAAAGATTGGAAGAATTCAGTATTCTTCGTCTTTAATAGAGATTCTAGAACATACTCTCCAGGTACTATAATGAATATTACTGGTGTAGCAATTAGAAATGGAGAATATTTTGCAAACAAGAATTTCAGTGTAGGATTATACTTGAATAATGGAACACTTGTTATAATAAATGATTCTGTAAATAGCACTGATGAAGGATTCTTTAGTTTATCATTTAATATAACAAATAATGTTAGTTCTGGTTTACATTACATAATGCTTAATTATAATAATAGTGAATTTAATGATTCTATACCTGTGATGATAACTAATTTGATTGCAGATATTACTAACGATAAGGCAGCTTATGAGCAAGGACAAACAGTTTACACAAATCCTATCACAATCAGAAATTCTTTGACGGGAGAATTAACTGATCCGGAACAATTAGAAGTTCGATATATTAATCCTAGTACTACCGTAATTGAATGTGCAAAATATCCTTCAACTGCAAGTGTTCCATCCTGTGATAACAACTTAACAAGGTCTGGAACTGGAACATACTCTTATAACATATCTTTAGGAAGTAATCCTCTTGGAACTTATACTGTTAAAGCCACAGTTACGAACGAGGGTGTTACAGCAGATTACATCACTAATTTTGTAGTTGCATTAATAGATCCGTGTCAACCAAATGGCCTTTATAGTTATGCACTAAACTATCCTATGTATTACAATAATATATCTGACACATTAATAGTAATTGGAAATTCCACATTTGGTTCAGTAAACAATCAAATAACATTCGAGCATATGTATGAATTTGCTCAAGCAACAAAAGGAACATGTATAATCGATAAACCGTCCGCTGGAGCATATTCTGTTAAATCTAGATTAGCTATCGGAAATGGAACTCAAGAAGTATATGTCTCAAGTCCTGGAGAAACAATCTCTTTCTCCTCAGAAGCAATGCCTCAATTATTCATAAATCAATCCGCTCACATGACTTTCGGTTCTACAATACATGAAATTCCTCAAGAAGGTTCGAATATCAAATTCGAATCAAATCAAACTAATGACATATTATTAGATGTTGCAGGAGGAGAATTAGCATTTTATGATTGTTATGTCGGAGATGTTGGAAATTATTGGGGCAAATTTATGTATAGAGGAAGTTGTGGAATGCTTGCTGAAGAAAATTCTAGCGTTAATTCATCGATAATAATAAAGAAAACGACGTTTGATAGAGCATCCAGAGGACAATTCTTCTTTACAGGAAACGTTACAATTGACGATATGAAAATTAATAGAGTAAACTCCTCTAGCTCAGACGGATATGGATTAGTTGCTGGTTGTGGCTTACCGGTATTAGATAATGTACAAATCTATCATCAATCACAAAATGGTTCAGGAATATTTGTATCCAACAATACGCCAAGCAACACGACACTCATAATTCAGAATTCATTCTTAGGTCATAATGCAGTGGACGTTATCGCAAATGAAGATGGAAGAGGAGTCACACTAGTAAATACTGAGTGGGATAGAACATATGGATTTAATTGGACTGATACTTGGAGCGGCATTACAACTATAAAAGAATCATTTGAATATAATCCAAGATTTGAAAATACAGATGCTCTTGGCCTTGTTAATACTTCATTAATTATGTTAGATGTTTTTGGAAATATACAGTTCACATTAATGTCAAATTCTAGTGGAGAGGTAGGTGGACAATATGTTCCTACTTGGCAAGTTGAGAAAACAGAATTAGCGGAAGATATAATCGATTTCAATCCATATAGATTAATCACTGCTAGTTACGGTAAGGTTTCAACCACTGAGTCTAAATCTTTTATTGGAAAAACTGTGGAATCAAAACAAATGATAACAAATCAATTTGTATACTTATTAGAATCAGAAGCTGCAGCTATAACCAACATAACTTATAATGAACCTACCAAAGTCAGTTATGGTGATGAGTATAATGATACTTGGACTATCGGATCTGAGCAATTAGCTAATTATCCAATCGATACTTGTCAATATTATGCAATATTCGCCAATAAAACAAAACTTGTTGAAGGAGAAAATTATACTCTTGATTACACTACAGGCGAAATTACGTTCTTGACAAGTGTTGCAGGATATACTATTTATCCTGTATATTATTATGATGGTAATATTACTTTAACAAACGGCGTTTCTCTTTCAGATGCCTTTACTATGGGAGAAATATACGCGCATATGCAATATTTATTTGTAAGAAATAATCTTTCAGAAGATTTGAGTACGATTGATGGAATTAATTATAATTTCTGTGTAAATCTTGTTCTAGGAAATGAGAGTGTCGGTGGAGGAATCTCTGACAATAGTAAAGTCATTACATTTAATGATGGTTATGAATTAAGTATCGGTCCGAACGGAGGATTATTTGATTTAGCAGGTATTGGCGGATCGGGAAATGTAGAATCTATAGAAATTGCTAAGAAAGATTTGACACCAGGGCACACACAAACTATTTATGTTAGTCTTTCTAATAATCAAGGTGAACCATCGACAGGACAAACAGTCAAAGCCGATTTATTCTATCCTAACGGCACAATACTATTGAGTAGCATGATATTCGATGAATATATCCCTGGATTCTATAAACTTAGTTTTATTATGCCTCCAACAGATACTCCAACTGTTTATGGCGCATATTCTTTAAGAATTACAGGAGGATTTACTGCTGTAAGAACTTTTAATCTTGTTCCTACTGTAGATATAGAAATTAGTGGACCCCATACTGCTAGTGGAACATATTTTTCATGGTTTGAAGCAAAAGTTTGGGATACTGGAACGTGGATTGAAGCTGAAGGTAATATTCAAAATAATCTTGATGAAGAAATAGTCCTAACAGAATCGGATATGTATAATCAAAATATGTTTGTTCTTATGCCTAGGGAATTTAGTACAGCATATAATAGCTGGTATGTTTCTGAGCTTTATTCAGACATTCCGGGTAAAGTAGTGAAAATTGATGAGTTTAGGAGTGATGATTTCTCTAATTGGACAATAACTGGAAACGTATCTAACGTTACTCAAAACTGTGAAAGTTGGTCCAACGAAGAACATGGATGCGCAATGCATCTCACGATGAACTTTACTGAGGGCGGTTCTGCAACAATAAGTAGAAATTTTTCTTCTCTAAATATGACATATGATTTTTATGCTCAGGAACTAAATTTTGCTATTCACGTAAATCTTCCAGAGGATATTACTGTTATTGATCATATAGCAACCAAAATCGGTACTGATGAAAATAATTATTATATTGAAAATAAAACTTTGAGATATTGGAAAATTAGTGAAGGCGGATGGCAAATATTAGAACCATATTACGATTCTGAATACTCAGTAGCGGTCGGAAATCCTGATCCTGAAAATTTAACATTTTTAGAAGTGACAATTGCTCCAGTCATAGATTATAATAACACTATGGAGATAGATTTTGCAAATATAGAATATAGAGTCTATGATACTTTAAGTGCTAGTGCTCTAGGAAAAAGAGCGACAGGAAATGCTAACAATCTATTTTGGATGGATAATTTAACAAGTAGAACTTATACTCTTAAACCTAATGAAAGAAGAAACTTCTATGTAGGATTAGAATCACCAATATATTCATTTGCATATCAATTGGCTGCACAGTTTCCTACCGATGTATATATTCAAGCACGAGTTAGCGAAATTTATGATGCACAATTTTATTGGGAGCAATTATCAGCCTGGGATAGATTAAATGCTTATATTAATGGAAATCCTGGTCAGAATCTATTCATAATAACATCAAGTCCTACTACGTATGAACGTTCTGATACAGTTCACATGGATATTATGGTCTTTGATCGATTGGGAAATTTGCTTACAGCAAATATGGCTGTAAATATTACATATCCAAACGGCACCGAATTTAATTATTCTGAACCAATAGAAGAAAGTGTTGGAAGATACCATTATACAATTGAAATACCGAGTGATGCGCCGTATGGAGATTATGATATACATGTTGTTGCATCTCTTGCAGGATATATCTCTACAAATATAAAAACTCTCAGAGTAGTAAGTTCTACCGCAAGTTCTGGTTCAGCATATCCTACAATAGAATTGGTTGCATCAACTCCTATTGCTACTGTAAGTACTGCAAGCATTGGAGCATTAGTGAAGTCTTCTACAGGAGAAATTATTGATTGTGATGGAAATTTAGGAATTACGATTAGAGATTTAGCGACTGGAACTTCGACAAATGATACGATGACTAATTTCGCTACAGGAATGTATAATTATTCTTGGACTACACCAATGACTCCAGGAATATTTTACGTAAATACGAGTTGTAGTATTTCAGGAACGAGTTATACCGGATTTACACTTTTATCCACTCAACCACTTGGAGCCACAGCTTCAATAGATTATAACATGATAGCAACATATGTATGGAATCATACATCAAGAAATCTTACATACTATAATCAGAGTGCTGCTGAAAGTATACAATCTTGTTTGAAAGATGCTGAATGTTCTGGATGGTGGATGAATACTACATTAACAAATATACAAAATACAATAAATCAAATTAATATTACCGCTAATTCAGTAAAGAACTCCACGGAATTATTATTAACATACTTTAATTGTACTCAACAAAACGATATTTGTACTAGATTACAAAATATATTGAGTAATACTACAGATATACAGGCAAGAGTTAATAGTTTGAATGCAACACAAATTCCGGGCTTACAAATAAGCATCAATAACATCTATAATGATACTCAAAGTATACGTACAAATATGACTCTTCTGATAACATTACAAGAAACACTACAATACCTCAATAATACATTACTCACAATATCTTCAAACATATCATATATTAGTCAAAACATGTTAAATCAATCAATGTTTAATGCAAACATGACTGAATTATACTATAGATTAGATGAGATAAACGTTACCACACAAGGTATCGCTCTTAGCATAGATTGTTCTTCTCCCGGAAATTCTGTTCTATGTACGTATATAGATGCTATTGCTGCCGATGTTAGTAACATATTCAGCGATATGGCCACATCTACTCAAATTACGGATTTAAATTCTAATATATCCTACGTTATGCAAAATATGTTAAATCAATCGTTATTTAATTCGGCTATAATTAATTTGACTAACAGAATAAATGAAATAAACACGACAACGCAAAACATACAAAACACAATCAATTGCAGTAACCCAGCAAACAGCGTACTATGCGGATATTTAAACAGTATAAATCAGACAGCAAACAACATACAAACAAACATGGCCACAGCGTCTCAAGTTAGTGATGTTCTTGGAAACACTAGTTGGCTAATCAATAATGTTGCAACATCAACAGAAATACAAAACAACTTCACACAAACACTAAATACGCTTAACAGCATAAATTCCACCATACAAACGATTTATACAGATTTACTCTCTACAAATCAAACATTGTCTGCTCAAGTGTTAGCTCTAGGAATTAATTTGAGTTGGATAAGGGATAATGTAGCTACATCAACAGAAATACAAAACAACTTCACACAAACACTGAGCTTGCTTGGAATTATAAATAATACTGTATCTAATGCTCAATCGTATTTATACGGAGAAATAACAAATAGATTAACAGAAATCAACACCACAACAAACAACACACAAGCATACATGTACGGAGAAATAACAAATCGTTTGTCCGAATTGAATTTGACGTTAAATCAAACGTATTCCGTTGTTAACAACATGTCTCTTCAACAGAATAATAGTCAAGTTTTAGATGAATTAAATAACTTGCAACAGAATCTTACATTCATAAGAAATAATATGTTCTATCAAGGAAACGCTACAGGAACATTTATTGTAGATTACGTAGCTGCACCATATACTGAAAAGGGCAATAGAGCAGAATTGTGGATAGCTACAACAGATTTGCTTGGTAATCAAAAAACTGTAATCAGTGCGGATTGTAATATATCAAGAAATGGTACAACAATAGCTAGCGCAACTACTGTAATTTCTCCAGGATCGGTATACGCGTATTGGGATATTCCTTCAGTACAGAATTCTGGAGAATATTCTTGGAATTGTATATTAAATGGAAGTATAATGAATATAAACGTTCCATTCTTTATAGCTTCACAAGGAACAGGCGGAACAGATTTCGAAATATCTGCACTAGTTTCTGGTTCTCCAAGATATCCTAATGAAGACGTATTAGTAGAAGTAATGTTCTCTGGATTAAATGGCTCTTCAGTGGAACCTGACACAATTAACATGACTATATATGATACAAATAATAATGCTTGGGCAAATGCATCAAAATCCTCATTTACTAAAAATGCTGCTAACATATGGCAATATTCAAAGAGTATAGAAGCTAATCCTACAACAGGAATGTACACTATTCACGTTTATGCAACATATCAAGGAATTACTGAATCTAAATCCACACAATTTAGAATAGCTACGGGAGGACCATACAAAGTTTATGTTGATTGTCCATCATCATCTTATGTAGGACAAGATTTAGGATGTACAGTAATAATACAAGACGAGGGTGAAGCAGCTACAGAATCTATAACTACAGTATGGGTTGATATAAATAATAACGGTGTTAACGATACTGGAGAATCTAGAATGTCTTTCTCAAAGAGGACAGAGCCATTCCAAACAGTTACTCAACCAATAACGTTGAATATTCCATCAAATCATCCTCTTGGATTATTTATGATTCAAGCAGAGACAGAATACGTTGGTTCTGCTCAACCAAATTCCAAAGCATCTGATACAGTAATATTTAGTGTTTCTTCTCCAAGTACGGGAACAGGAACTGGTGGCGGAGCAGGCGGAGGAACAGGAGGAGCAAGTATACCTATAATTTCACAAGTTCCACAAAGTAACGTCAGTACTAACGACGGCAGTGGTCGTAATAATAATCTAAATCTTTCAAATGCGCAAGTTTACCTTTCCGGAGAAATAGTATGTAATAGACCTTATATTAGAAAGGGAGCTGAATGTTGTTTAGATCTTAATACTAATGCAGTGTGCGATTATGATGAAAGAACACCTTCACAGTATCCTAATCCAGAAGAAAGTAAAGGCATAATGCGATTATTCACGGATCAACAACTATATTTAACAATCTTAGTCATAGGATTATGTTTCTTAGTACTATTGATATTCCTAATATTCCTCTTAATACCAAATTATGTCAAGAGAATGAGAAAAGCATTACTTACTGAAAAAGAAATGAAGAGGGACGAAGAAGAAACTAAACAATACTTAAAAGAATACATGAACATTTACAAGAATCCGGACACGCAAATATACGGTAGCGTAATACAGGATAGCGAGAGTAAAAAAGGAGAAATACATGTTGTGCAAGAGAGAACGCCTTTAACAACAGTTGGTTCAGAAGATAAAACAGTAGAAGAAAAGAGACAAGAAGAAAAGAAATATATCGAAATCAAAAACGAAATAAAGGAAGAAATCAGAGAGGAGATTAAAGACAAAGAAAGAAAAAAAGAAGAGAAAGAACCTCCTAAAAATAGTCATGAACCATATTTGAATGTGAAAAAGAATACTCCGGATGTAAAAGAAGTCTATGGCGAGAAGAGATTCTTCATGAACGACGGAATGTTTATATCTAGTCTAGTACAATTAGTTGTAGTACTAGAAAATATTGATGTAGAAGCATTTAACAGACACGTTAATGATCACAAGAACGATTTCTATAATTGGGTTTATGATACATTCCAAGATAAACAACTTGCTGCTAAAATAAAAGATGTTCGAAACAAGAAAGAAATGGCAGACATCATAAAAGATCATCTATTGAGAGAATAAATGGTACTCCCGCCGACGACCAGACCCATCGGTCACTTCGCATGAGCAGTCCCTGGGGTGACTACATTTTCTTTTTTGTGGTCACCTGCGATATTAAGAATTTTAGTGTTGAGGCTATTTCTCCAGATTTTTGATATGTTTGAAGCACTTTGTAATATCTTTGCCTATCTTTTAATTTAATATTTATCGGCGGATAATTATGCTTCAATAAAACATAATTTAATAGTAATCTCCCGACTCTGCCGTTGCCATCTTGGAACGGGTGAATGGTTTCAAATTCGTTATGAACTAATGCTGCAAGCAATAATGGCGGATATTTATTCTTATGATTGGCATACCATTTCACCAAGTTGTTTAATAAATTCTCTACTTCTTTAAAAGATGCTCCTTGATGTATAATATTCCTTTGACTATCCATAACTACTACTTCAACATTTCTAAGTTTTCCCGCAAAAGCTTTAGTGCTCTCAAAACAAATCGCATGTAATTTAAGAATAAGTGCTATAGATAGTTTATCTTTTGTTGTTTTAACATAATCAATGGCTTTTGCTACGTTTATGGTTTCTAATTCGTCATAATTTTGTGGTTTCTCTACCTTATCTATTAGAGCTTCAACCTCTTTTAGCGCAACAGTCGAACCCTCAATAGCGTTTGTATTGTATGTGAATTCTTTTGTGAATCTATCCCAATCAATTTTCTGAAGATGAACAACGTCAAGTTTTTCTTCGTAGTTTTTTAATTTATTTATGTCTTCCTTAGATAATTCAAATTCATAAGGAGATCTTGATTTAATTTGCGCCAGAATGATCTTTTCAGCGCCGATACGCAATTTATCCAAAGATTTAGCGTCCAGATTCGAACCTAAGTATCTAACTATCTTCTTAACAACATCTCCTACCCTGTAAGAATGTACTAAATAATACTTTGTCGCCTTCCCCAACTTTCTTTTTTCAATAAACATAATATATATAGGTGACCACAATTTATAAACTTTACGAGAAATGTAGTCACCTAAGTGTATCGTCGAGGAATTAAAAGTACTCCCGCCGGCGACATGACCCAGCGGTCACTTCGCATGAGCAGTCTAGAACGGGGTTCAAAAAATACCCTTTATTTTTGATGCAAATTCTTTTGCTTTCTCAAAATCTTCCTGACTTGGTCTATTTTTATTTAATCCACCAAAATATTTGAGAAAAACATTAGTGTTAAAGCCTGGGCAGATGAACTCGCTAAGTATCTTGTAACCCTTAGATTCTAACCTATTTTTGAGTGCAGAATGCGCTTTTACTGAATAATTACTCAAAAACTTATCACCTAGTATTGCAACAGGTACTCCACTAGTTGAAAATATAAAAGTTTTTTTACCGACATTATTCGGTAATTTATCCACAAGGTTAAGCAAACTAAGATGATGCATATCATCATATATTCCTGAACCAAAACCAATTAAATCATATTTATCTAATTCTTTATTCTTTACTTCAGAAGGTTTTTTAATTTCGGCATTAAATTCATTAGCAAGAATTTTTGCTATTTTTAGAGTATTTCCATGATGGATGGATTGGCAGACTATGAGTGTCTTTTTTGTTTTCACGTAGTTTTTTATTATTAAGTATTTATAAATATTTGGCCAATTCTAGGGATGCAATGCTGCGTAAAGAAAAATAATGGTACTCCCGCCGGGATTTGAACCCGGGTCACCACCGTGAGAGGGTGGTATGATTGGCCGGGCTACACCACAGGAGCATACGCTTCCGTCGGAAGCCTTCGTTTTTTGATAAACCTTTTCTCAAAAGGTTTCCGAAGGCTACACCACAGGAGCACAATAGAAAAGCCCGATAATAAGAGGATTAAAAAATGGTTTAAAAAGGTTGTGAGAATTATCTTGGAGAGATATACGCGAAAAACTTATTCATCAAAGCTTCGCTTTGTGATTGTTTAGAATATACTTCAAAAGCTTTATTTGCATCCGCTAGTAATTCTTTTGACCCGACAGGAGGTTTTATTATACTATCCACCCCATATATTGATGAAAGTAATATTAAATTTCGTTTTGCTTCTAAAGTCATCATACTCCACGCCTTATGTTTTTCTGATAATTTTTTTTCTATAGACAATAACTCTTCTAATCCGTCAACTATTCTTTGATTAGCCATATACGTTGTGATATTTCTAGGGTTTGAATAATTCCAATTATTATTTTTAGAAGCGATATTCTCTTGTTCTTGGAAATTATTTACTCTAGCGTATATTTGTGGTAAAATATTTCTGAAGTCCCATCCTTTTTTATGATGTGCTTTTAATTTTGAAGTTAATCTCTTAGGACCTAACACAGATGCAGCTATAATAATATCTGTTTGTGCAGATTCATCCAATTTCGACCATTTAGAATAATTTTTCGAAACACAAGATTCTATTAAGGACAAATATTTTGTTAGATCACGTATTCTAGAACTGTAAGAGTAAGTTGTGTCTGGGAATTGTTTGAAATCAAATACATCCTCTATAGATATCAATAGTTTTGCTTCTTTAAATTTTTCAACATACTCTACAGTTTCTTTCGGCATTCTTTTTATGTTAAAACGCCTATCAGTTAACCGACCATATCCACCATTATACGCTGCAGCTAGATACTCTTCTTGAACTTCTAACGGAATATCTTCCCAATTTCCTATATATTTCTGAAAATTTTTATCATTTGAGAACATTTTTTCTACTTTAAGTAAATATTTGACGCCTACCGAAATATTTTCTGACGGATCTTTCGAGAAGTATTTGAATGATTTTTGGCTATAGTGTGGCCAAGTCTTCGGCATAACCTGCATAGGACCTTCTGCACCTACAGGACTAGTATTTTTTAACCCATACTCTGATTCTATCTTTGATATTGCTTTCCTGAGTTTTCTGTTAACAAGATTTGAACCTAAATCTAATGTATCGAGAGTTGTTCTGACTTTAACTTGCCTAGCATTGTAGAATAACTTTTCCTCAGCAATAGCTCTAAAATAATTTTTAACAAAAGTTTTATCGACTATAAGACTATCTAGACTTAATGAGTCTACAATATTATCCAATGAGGCATATAATGGATTATATTCTGTATTCTTAGAATGGATAAATATTTTTGTTTTCAAGAACTCTTTTGTAATAACTTCTGAAGGTATGGTTAAAGTATCTAGAATATTATCGATTGTGTAAGTGACTTCTTTAGGGGCACCTATAGCAAAGTTCTCAATATGTACGAACCCTTTAGCATCTATTTTAAGGTCTGTCCCATTTACTGCTCCTTGATTGGTTTTTCCTTCTACAAGCGTCAACAGCCCTGCTAACGCCAACATCTTTATCGATTTATATGCCATATATTCCTCTGATTAACAATACGGGTGTATGATATTTTTCAAGAACATACCTTTGATTAAACTTCAAAGTGTATGATGTTCTTCAACACTAAGGATTATCTAAAAATTTGAGATTCCGAATATAACTCTGAATAACTCTTTGATTATATGATAAATCACTTAGATAAGAATTAGGAATACTAAATCATTTATATAGGTTATGAAAGTGTGACGCCACACAAAAAGCGTTATCACAAATACCTTTATAATACGAGCTTCGCTTCTAAATGTATGATTAAATACAGTATAGTTAGGAGTATGAAGAATGGCAATAGTCAAAATTAAAGGACACGAAATAAACACGATAACCGTTAGAGACTCGTTTAATAGACGAGCAGTACAATTTCAAAATAATATAATCGAATTACTAAGTAAAATCAGTGTAATCGAAGATGATATAGACATTCCTATGGAAAATGTTGCTCTAAAAAAAGCACCTGCATCAGTATCATGGTATTTTGATGGACACTATTTACATTATAGCTATAATGCGTGTAGTAAATTTGTAGAAAATCTGTATGTAGTACAAAAAGTTCTTGAATTAGAAATAGCGGCCTTAATTGACGGGGAAAAGACTGTTGAAGATTTTGTTTTCGAATTCAGAGAAGAACATGATGTGGCAGATAGACGTAAAGATGCAAGAGAAGTTCTAGGATTAGAACATAATGAAATGGATATAGAAGTCATAGATAAAGCATACAAAAATCTAGCTAAAGAACATCATCCGGATAGAGAAAATGGCGATGTTGTGAAATTCAAAGAAATCAATCATGCACATAAAGTTCTTAAGAGAGAATTGACATAAGAATTAGAAGAATTATATTTGTTTTGGCGTTAATACAAAATCTACTAACCCACTCTGTTCTATAAATTTACTACCATTAACACTACTTTTTTCACTTTTATGAGTATATACTATGGTTATTATTACCGCTCCATCATCGTTTATGCCTAAAGTTAAGGATTGTATCTGACTAGAAGCAATCTTATCGGAATCCAGACCTTTTTGAGTTTTTTGTATATCTATATTATTCGAAATATTTGCCCAAATATTAGTAATATTACTAGAAGTTCTATCAATAAAACCTTTGCTTTTTATCCATTGCTTACCATCAACAATTTTTCTCGTCTGATCATAGCGCTGCATAGTTATATCAAAATTATCACCTGCAACATCTTGTAAATGTTTTAGCAAATATCGTGTACCTTCATTCATATTTAAATCGGAAATTTTCTTTGCAATACTTATATCGACTAATCCTGCATTCGCTGCCCAGTCAGCAATATCTGGCTCCGTGATATTTGTTGAATCTGTAACAATTCCCCCAACAATAGTATTTACATCTGTTGGATTAAGAATATCTTGTTCTAGAATTTTATATTTAATTCCATGTTTAGATAATGCGGTAATGGTATCTTTAGAAATATTAGGGGTTATTAAAACAAGAAATGGATAATTTGTGTCAGTTTCTTTAAGCGAGTGGAATAGTACCAGTAGGCCGGGAAGATAATCGTTGGAAGTTAG